>JBGSIF010000375.1:0-1526 GCA_041742635.1 Phycisphaerales bacterium | reverse complement strand
CGCGTCGTTCACACCACCATCATCGCCGGGGGCCACACCTTGCGCCACTCGCAGTCTGTTCGCGCCGCACACGCGCCGAACGCCGCGCCGCCGGGCTTATCTGAATGGCATTCGGCCTGCATTTGAGGCTCGACTTCGGTGGCTTGGGAGACGAACCAAGACATCGAAGTCGTCGTCAAATGGGGGGGGGGCACGACGACTTCGGGCCACCCGCCGGCACGACGCGCACGGTTTGCGCCCATTCGTCCTGAACCGGGACCAGGTCGCTGCTCAGGACCACGAAACCCCCGCGGTTGCGGCCTGAAACGCCGTGCTTTCGGCCTGTAATGTCATGGCAGCGGCCTGAATCGCCAAGGTTGCGGCCTGAAACGCCGCGCTTTCGGCCTAAAATGTCACCGTTGCGGCCTGAAACGACACGCTTTCGGCCTGAACTGCCACGGTAGCGGCGTGAAATGCCACGCTTTCGGCCTAAAAAATCGCCGTCGCGGCCTCAATTGATCCCCCCTCCCCCCCTCCCCCCGTCCACCCCCCCCCCACACCATTCGCTCTTCGGTTTCCAGTATCATGCCCACCGCATCGCATCCGCCTCATCACAGGAGCACTCTATGAGTTACGTCGATGGCTTCGTCGTCCCGGTCCCCACCAGCAAACTCGCGGCGTACCGCGCCATGTCCAAGAAGGCCTGCAAAGTCTGGATGGAACTCGGCGCGATCGACTACCGCGAGTGCGTCGGAGACGACCTGACAATCAAAGGCATGACCCCCTTCACCAAATGCTTCCCGGTGAAAAAAGGCGAAACGATCCTCTTCTCGTATATCGTCTACAAATCCCGCGCCCACCGCGACCGGGTCAATGCCAAGATCATGAAAGACCCGCGGATCGCCGCGATGTGCGACCCCAGCAACATGCCCTTCGATATGAAGCGAATGGCCTACGGCGGGTTCAAAACCATCGTCGCTCCATGATCTTTACTCCCGTTCCGATGCGCTCACGTACCGCGTCGGGTCGGCCACACCGGCTTGCCGGAACCCCTCGCGCCGCAGCGAGCAGGACTCGCACTGCCCGCACGCACGCACACTCGCCCCATCGCCCGCCGGGTCGTAGCACGACACCGTGAGCGAATAATCCACACCCAGCGCGGCCCCCGCGCGGATGATCTCCGTTTTGCTCATACGCACCAGCGGCGACATGATGCGCACCCCCTTGCCCGTTTCCACGCCTACTTTGGTTCCCAATACCGCGGCCCGCTCGAACGCCTGTATGAACTCCGCGCGGCAATCCGGGTACCCGGAATAGTCCAGTTGATTCACACCGATGTGCACCTCGCTGGCACCGACCACTTCCGCGAGGCCCACCGCGAGCGAGAGCAGCAACATGTTCCGAGCCGGCACATACGTGATGGGGATCACGGGCGGCGCGTGACCGTACTCGCCGTCGGCACCCATCGCACGCTTGGGCACCGTGATATCCGCCGTGAGCGCCGACCCGCCGATCGCCCGCAGGTCCACCGGCACCACGATGTGCCG
>JBGSIF010000374.1:0-39124 GCA_041742635.1 Phycisphaerales bacterium | reverse complement strand
CTGGAGAGAATCGCACGGCGGCGCGAGTGGGGGGCTGCTGGCGATGGAACTCGCCGGGTGTGTGCCGGCGGCGATGGAGCCGATGAGGGGAGTGCCCGGGAACTGACTTGCAGCGTACCATCGGCAATGCAGAAGTTTGTTCAACGTGTGTGGCTGGTTGTGGGCGTGGCCTGGATGCTGGCGGGGATCGTGCGTCCCGGCGTGGCGAGTGCGTGCGAGATCAGCGAAGATCAGAAGCGTGCGCAGCCGGAGCTGGTGCAGCCCGAGTCGTTGGCCCAAGGATTCATACTTGTCGTGGCAGATACGCAGGGTGTAGCGACGAGTGATTCACCGATCTACATCGCGTCGAACCACAACGGGTGGAGCCCGAACGATCAGAATCAGAAACTGACGCCGCGGTCGGATCGCCGGTGGCAGATCGTGTTCCCGAAGCCGAAACTGGACTCGCGTCTGGCGTTCAAGTTCACTCGGGGTTCGTGGGACAATGTGGAGGTTGATGGGAAGTTCGGCGATGTGGAGAATCGGTCGCTGCCGAAGATCGATGCGTCGAAACTCGCCGCGGGTGAAGTGCCGATCATCGAACTAGTGATCCCGGCGTTCAAAGATAAGCGTCCGGCGGCGATGACGGACAACTCGTCCGACCCATACCGCGAGATCAAATCGTCGGGGACGATCCGTCGGATCGAGGTCGTAGGCGGCGGTGTGCCGATCACACGCGACGTTATCGTGTGGCTCCCACCGGGGTACGACGACGCGGCGAACGCGACCCGGATGTACCCGGTGTTGTACCTCAACGATGGGCAGAACGTGTTTGAGAAGTTGCCGGGAGTGGCGGGAGAGTGGGAAGCAGACGAAACCGCGGCCAGGTTGGTGAGAGCGGGTGAGATCGAGCCGCTGATCATCGTCGGGATCCCGCACGCCGGAGCGGCGAGGGCGGTGGAATACATGCCGGTGCAGGCCATCGACAACACGCCGGCGAACGGGGACGCCTACACGGCGTTTGTCGTGAACGAAGTGGTGCCGCGCGTCGAGCGATCGCTCCGTGTAAGGACCGACGCGGGGGGCCGGGCGATCGGCGGGGCCTCGCTCGGCGGGTTGATCAGCCTGTATATTGCGTCGCGTCATCCGGATGTATTCGGCAAGGTGCTGGCGGAAAGCCCGACACTCGGCCTGCGGGGGCAATCGTTCATGCCCGTCTTCGATGATGTGAAACGATGGCCTGCGGTGGTGTATCTCGGCGTGGGGACACGCGAACTCGGGCAACAGGCCGCGAACTCAGACACGAACCGTTCGATCGTCGACGCCGTTCGCACGTTGGAATCCAGCGTCAAGTCACGGAGTGTGACCGCCGACGCCGTCAAGGTGGTTGTCGAGGAAGAAGCGACGCACACGGAGTCGGCGTGGGCGAAGCGGTTTCCCGATGCGCTTCGGCACTTGTTCCCGCCGCCGGTCAAGTGATCAAGACGTATCTCAATCAAAGAAATGGCACTCGTGTCTGCGGGGTCTAATGGTACAGGTGTCAAGTCACTTTGATCAGACGTGGCCCCATGAATGTCCATAGACTCTGCGATGCCTTCCACACGGATCGACCTGCCGCGCACCGTTGGCTTTCTGGGCGCGATCGGAGTTATGGTCGGGATCATCATCGGGTCAGGAATTTTTCGTACGCCCGCAGCGATTGCGAAATCGCTGGATGACCCGTTGACAATTTTGTTTTTGTGGGGTGTTGGTGGTGTGGTTTCGCTGTTTGGGGCACTGACGTACGCTGAACTCGCGGCGATGCGGCCAGAGTCCGGTGGCGTGTACGTCTTCATCCGAGAGGGGTTCGGGCGCGGTGCGGCGTTTGTGTTCGGATGGACGTACATGCTGATCACCAAGCCGCTGGCGGCGGCGGGAATCGCGGTCGTGATGGCGGAACACTTTCTTTCGCTCGTGCGTGTGGTGCCGAGCGCAACGATCGGGATCGGCGGGTTCACAGTTGGAGCGGCACCCGCGCTGACGTGCGCGGTGCTGATCATGCTCACGGGGATCAATATCATAGGGATGCGCCTCGGAACAGGTGTTGCCGCGGTGCTCACGGCGTTGAAAGTGCTTGCGTTGCTGGCGATTGTGGCACTTGGAGTATGGAGTTACGGCTGGGGGGGCGGCGGCACGCACACGACGCATGTGCCGGACCCGAACTTCAAGTCGATCGGGTCGCTCGCCGCGCTCGGTGCGGTGATGGCGTCGGTGATGTGGACGTATGACGGGTGGAGCGATGTAGGGGCGATTGCGGGGGAAGTGAAGAACCCGTCGCGGACGCTGCCGCGAGTTTTTTTCGCGGGTACGCTGCTTGTTACGTTGTTGTATCTCGGGGTGAACGCGGTGTATATGTATGTGGTTCCGCTGCGAGAAATGCGGGAAGTGGAGACGGTCGCGCCGCTGGTGATGGGGCGGCTTCTCGGTGAAGGCGCGGCGCTCGCGGTGACGGTGATTATCGTGATTGCAACGCTTGGTTCGACGCACGGGGCGATCATCACGGGCGCGCGGGTAACGTACGCGCAGGCACGCGATGGGCTGCTGTTTCGTTATCTGGCGGGGGTGCATCCGAGGTTTCAGACGCCGGCGCGGGCGCTCGTGATCCAGTGCGTGCTTTCGTGCCTGGTGCTACTCAGCCTGCAGACGTTTGAAAACCTGGCGGGAGGTTTCATTTTCACGATGTGGATTTTTTACGGTATGGGGGGGGCGGCGATCTTCGTTCTGCGGTATCGGCAGCCGGGAGCGGAACGCCCGTATCGATGCTGGGGCTACCCGGTGGTGCCGGGGCTGTTTGTGTTGTCGGCGGTCTTGATGACGGCGCTCACCGTGATGGAACTGCCGTGGGAGCAGAGCGTGCTATGGACAGGGGTGCTGGCCGCGGGCATCCCCGCGTACCTGGTCTGGGAGCGAGCGACGAAGTCACGAGCGACTGTGTAGCCTGGTTTTGAGAGCCGCTGGTTCAAGCATCGCGTCGGCAAAAACTGCACGATTGAACACAGCGGAAGCGGGTTCGTGCTTTGTTAAGAAGCGTATTTGCAAGGAGTTGAGGTGTCTGCTACACTTGGACTGTTCTAACCTGCCGAATTTCGGCTTTGGTTCGTTTGACGGTCGGTTGATGGATCAGCCGATACATAATGATTCGACGGTGGCGGCGACCGTGCGGGGGTAGACTGAAGGATCGGTCGGTGGGAAAAGGGCAGACGCATTCATGGTTCAGCATCGAGAGCGACAGCAACTAGGGCCATTTGTACTGATTCGCCCGTTCGCGCCCGCACCGTCGGCGGTAAGGTGGCTCGCGCTGCATGAGACACATCATACGAGCCACGTAGTATATCAGTTCCCGGCGTGCCACGACAAGAACGAGCAGCGCCGGTTTCTTTCAGCCGTGCAGACGGTTTGTGTGCTTTCACACCCACATATACAAAAAATCGAGCAGTACTCGTTCGATGGCTCGCGGAACGGGTATGTCGTGACGCCGTTTCCGGGCGACGCGAGCGGGTTGTTGTTCTTGGATTCATTGCTGCGTGCCAAGTCGGGTCGAATGCACCCAGACGAAGCGCAGCGAGCGGTGCTGCAGTTGTTGGAGGCGTTCGACGCCGCCCACGCGATGCGGTTGAATCACGGACCGATCTCGATGAACGAGGTGCTGGTCGACCGCCATGGGTCGCTGGTGATCGAACTGTACGGGCTTTCGCGGCATCTTCGGGGTTTGGCCCAGGGCAACTCGGAACTTGTGCGAGATGAAGTGCGGTCTGTGGTCGAACTCGGGTATCAACTCATCACGGGATTGCGTGCCGAGGAGCCGATGATCCCGGTCGAGAGGCTGGTCAAACGACTGGATCCGGCGTGGGGCGCGTGGTTCGACCGGGGGCTGGGGCTTACATGGGGCGGAACAGATGGTTTTGCTTCGGCCAGCGAAGCGATCGACGCCTTGCCGGGTCGCGCGGCTGCGCCGGAGCCCAAGAAAGAACCAAGCCCGGTACGGACGATCCTGGGTCGGTTGGGGCTGGCTCGACGGTGATTCCGGGGGCGTTATTTTTCGTCGCGTCGGACGGAAAGAGTGCCTTCGACGAGTTGATTTTTAACATCTGAAGTATCCAAATACCAGCGGTATTTCAGTTCGATGCCTGTCGCGGTGACTCGCCCGGATCCGGCTGGGGAGCGACGGAGCGCTTTGGGGCCTTTTGTTTGGCGCACGCCGGTGAGCGTGAGGCGTTCTCCGACGAGTCGGCAATCGAAGGCGAGCGTGTGGTCGCCGTGGTCGGCGTGCAGAACGAGCACATCCCCAGAGCGGCTGATTTTGACGACGCAGGAGAGGGCGGACTTGTCGTCCCGTGTGTGGTTGTTCCCACGCCAGACGCCTTTGAGCGGAAGCCATTGATCAATGGATCGAGCCTGCTTATCAGGTTGCGGATTGGACGTGCCGTCGGTTGAGGGCTTGCTTGGAAGGGCTTCGGGTTCGCCGGCGACGAGCGGCTTCACACGCACGCTGCGGACCTCGAAACTGGCCTCGCGGGTGCGTGCGGAAAAGTGCTCGCCGGGAGTTGATGCGTCGATGTTGATGGGGCGTGCGACGCCGAGGTCGGCGGACGCCGCGCCTTCTCCGATGGTGAGCAGTACTCGAAAGTCTCCGTCGGGACTGAGTAATGCAACCAGGGGGAGCACATTGCCGGAGGGGAGGGGGACAGTCAGTTCGAGGTCGCCTGGCCCGGCGGTTCGACGGCCGAGGATCTCGATGCGGTATTCGACGCCGCGCGGGACGCGAAGGTCGAGGGTGCGGGCTTCATGGCGGATAGAGGCCCAATCGGATTGCATGACGCCGATCAGGTTCGGCCCCCAAGGGACGATATCGGAGTGGAGCGAGAAGACGCGGAGGTCTTCTTCGATCATGCCCGCGGCCTCGTCTTGCTCGGCTCGAACGTAGTCGGCCATTGCTTTTTCAAAGGCGTGCTTCATGGACGCCGCGGCGGTCGCCGCCTCTTGCCGAAGCGATGGGGTACGTGTCAAGTCAGGCCAGTTGCCGGTGGAAACGAAAGTTCGTCGTGCATTCTGAATGGCTTCGATGGCAGCGAGGTTGGGCGGCTTTGAGGCACGCAGTTCTCGTTCCTTTGTATCGATCGAAGCGAGAACCTTGGCCCGGGTTGATTCAAGCCGCGATTCGTAGAGCGTGCGAGCACCCGCGAGCCTCGATGCGACGGCGTCGGTGGCCTGGGCTGGGCAGAATGCCGCTGAAATATGCAGGCAGAGTAAAGCCGTCGCCAAAGACCGCCCGACAGCCGCGGCAAAAAAAACTGGCATCGTGACACTCCGCGTTGCAGTACCTTCGCGTACGTAACTCACCGATTCAGGTGCCCAAGATAAGAATAGACGGGTAGATGCGTGGGATACGTTGCGAGCGGCGGTGATTACGTCTTGGTTTTACCGCGATTCGGATTGAATGGGCCGGGCATCGGCGGGGTATCGGTAGACGCACCGGGCGAGGGTTGGGTATAGATTGATGTACCCTGCGACGGTCCGTTGCTGGTGCCGGGAGCGGGGGTGGTGCCCTGCTCTGCGGGCGACGCGGCAGGCTGGCCGGCGTTTGGCGATGAGTGGCTGCCCGCCGGTCGCACGGGCACGGCGTCATGTACGGTGGTGCCCCCGAGAAACTCGCCGAGGCGTTCGGGCGCAGACAGACGCTGGATTTCTTCTCGCGTTAGCTGACGCAAGAGTTCTTGCGCGGCGGATTCCTTTCCAGACCGAATGACCTTGGGGGTCAAGATCATGAGCAGTTCGGTTTTGATGCGATTGTATTTGTAGGATTTGAAGAGGCCGCCGATAACGGGCAGGTCGCCGAGAAGCGGTACTTTGGTCGATCGCTCTTCGTCGTTGGTTTGTATCAGACCTCCGATGACGATGGTTTCGCCGTCCTTGACCATGACGGATGTCTGGAGTTGGCGGACGGAGAAAACGGGGGTTTGCAGGTTTTCACTCACCTGCGTGGTGCGTGAGGTCAGAGCGGAGATTTCCGGCTGGATCTCCATGGAAACGAAGCCGTCGGCGGAGATTGAAGGCGTGACGTTGAGAATGATGCCGACGTCTTCCTGCCGGGTGGTGGTGGAGATGTTGCCGTTGCCCAGACGTTCTTGACGGTCGGCGATCTGGACTTTCTCGCCGACTTGCATCCGGGCGGGTTCGTTGTTCTTGACGAGTACTTGCGGGCGAGAAAGGACCTCGAGTCGTCCCTGGGTTTCGAGTGCTCGGATCAAGAGTTCGAAGTCAGTGGACGAGACCGAAAGGTTCGGCATCCCCAGTGCGGCAGCGACTCCAGAACCCGCGGAGAGCGAACCAACATTGTATTGATCGCCGCCGAACGGGCCGACCCGCATATCGATGCCCCACTGGGCGTTGGAATCCAGCGTGACCTCGGCGAGCAAGACTTGGATCAGCACCTGCGGGGGTGTGGCGTCGAGTTCCTTGACGATCTGGTCGAACGCCTCGCGGTACCGGGGTGAGAGGGCAACGAGTAGCCGGTTGCTCTTTTCGTCGCCTTGAACGGTGACTTCACGTTCGAGCAACGAGAGCAGTGAGCCTGCACGTTCGGGGCCGAGCGTGTCGCGTAGTGTGGCGACCTCGTTCTTGAAGTACTCGCGGAGTGTCGCGGCGACTTCGAGCGCTTTGGCATTGCGGAGTTCATAGGTGATCTGCTCGCGTTCGTTGGCCTCGACCTGATCCAGCGTTTGCACGACAGTGCGGACCTGCTCCAGGTATTCCGCCGTGGCGGAGACGAGCAGCCGGTTGGTGCGTGAATCAACCGTGATCGCCAATGCCTGCCGGGCGTCTGGAGAAGCAAAGAGGTTGTTGCCCAGCACCGAATCCGGGCCAGACGGCGCGGCGTTCGCGCCGAGATCAGGGATCGAATCGCGGCTCGGGATAAGCACATAGCGGTCTCGTTCCTGCGTCAGATTGAAGAGTTTGCCGAGCAGGTCGGCCATCTGCGAGGCGTCCGCGTTCTTGAGTGCGAACACCTCGATCGTTCTCGCGCCCGAATCGGTCGCGTCCAGGTCGCTGATCATGGTTTCGATCAGCACCATCAAACGCGACGGGGCGGCGACGTATACCGAGTTGCTCCGAGCATCGACGTCGAGTTGCACTTGCTCGAGCAGCGAGCCGGATACCTCGGCTTCGGTGACATCCGTGCCGCGTTCTTTCTTGAGTTCGTCGGCGGCTTGCTGCTGGATGAACTTGACGATCACTTGACGTGAATCGGCGGTTCGAGCACCCAGCACCGGACGACCGGCGAGCACGTTGCGCAGCAGACGCACGACCTCCGACGCATCAGCCTTCTTCAGTTCGATGCGCTTCATCTCGGTGACAGTGCTGACTTCGGTGGCGTCAAGCCGGGCGACGATCGCGCGGACGGCCTCGATATCCGAAGGACTGCCCGAAACGATCAGCGCGTTGAGCCGGGCGTCCGCCGTGACACGCACCGCGCCTTCACCGCGTGATTTGATTTCTTTCTCGACGTACAACTCCCTCACCGCGGCGACGAGCGGCTCCGCGCGGCTGTTCTGTACCGCGATGACATCGACCACCGCCGCGCCCGCAACCGCCTCGGCTCCTTTGGTGAGAACCTCCAAAAGTTGCTGGATGATCTTGAGGTTCTCGTCGCTTGCCGCGACGATCAGGGAGTTCGACGCGACTTCGGGCTGGATGGAGAATGTGTCCTGAGGTGAAGCGATGTCGCCCTGACGCCGCGAGGCCTCCATCCGGTCACGCATCAGCCGTTCGATCTTCGGTGCGAGCGTCGTTACATTTCCATTCGGCACCGGCAGAACGTGGACGCCTACAAGCGGGCGGGCCTCCTGCCCATCGAGTTTTTCGAGCAGCGACTCGACCATGGTGAAACTGCGAGGGCTGGTCGATACAACCAGTGTGTTCGTACGCGTGTCCGTGGCGACGAAAATGTCGTCTTCAGGTCGGATCACCGCACTGGCGATCTGCTGCTTGAAGATATCACGCAGGATAGTGCCGACGCGGTCCGCGGCGGCGTACTGAAGCGGAAAGACACGGACGGAGTTCGACGCCGACGCGCCGGGCACATCGAGTAGTTCCACGAGTGATTGCACGACCTTCAGATTGCTTGGGCTGGCGACGCAGATGAGGGAGTTAGCCTGCTTTTCTGGGATGATCACGATATTGAGAAGCGGGGCGAAGACGTCGGCTTCGGTGCGAGAAGCGGGGTCGCTGGGATCTTTGCCTGCTTGAACGATGCGCAGTCGGGCGATCTGGTTGCGGAGCGAGCGGATCTCGGCCGAGTCGCCGGCATTGGTAACAAGCACCTGCCTAAGCGTGTCGGCGAGCCGGGTCGCATCGGCGTTCTTGAGCGCGATGACGCGAGGTTCGACCCATGCGGACGCTCGTTCGCCGTCGAGTTCGCGGATCAGCACTTCGACCAGTGCCACGGCTTCTTCCCGACCCGCGACCACCAGCGCATTGGTTCGTTCGTCGATCGAGACCGCGATCTTTGCGGCGAGCGCTTTGCCGACCTCGGTCGTCGGCTCGCCGCGGATCTGCGTTGCGGGGATGGTCCGAAGCAGATCACCCTTACTGAACAGGTCATTGACGACGGTTGCGACTCTTGACGCGGCGGCGTTTTCCAGCGGGAAGAAACGCACGACGACCGCCTCGCCGATCGGCAGCCGATCGAGCATCTCGACGACGCCCGAAAGTGCGTTGACGTTGTCCGCGGTCGAAGCGATGAGGATGGAGTTGGTCTGCTGCTCTGGCTCGATGCGGATCGGCTTGGACAAGTCCAGATTCAGGTCGGGTTGATCGGCTCCGCTCCGGCGGACGCTGAGCCGCCGGACTTGCTCGACGAGTGACTGCGCCGCTGGTGACCTCGCGTCCTTCGCGGCGGGCCTGAGCATCGACTCGAGCGCGGACGCGACTGATTGCGCGTTTCCGATCTTCAGACGCACCATCACGACTTTTTGCTCGGCGTTCATCGGTGAGCTGTCGAGCGAACGCACGAGCGAAACGATCGTCTGTGCATCGCGGGCGTCGGCGATCACGGCGATCGCTCGCCGGGACGTGAGCGAAACCAGTTGAACCGGTTCCGCCACCACACCTTGTGCGTCGCCTTGCGGCGGACGAGTGACGCCCATCTCCTCGAGCATTTTCTTCACCGCTTCGGCCGAGTTGTTCTCGACGTCGATGATGAGGACGGTGCGCCCGAGCGTGCCCGTCGCGGTGCCTCCGGGCGCGTCATTGCCTGCCGCGGGCACCGCGCCGTCGAGTTCGCTCGCCACGGCTTTGATCTGCTGATAGATCTTCTCGCTGCTCGCCACGACGAGCGAGTTCGTCCCGCGGTCGATTTCGATCGTCATCGGTTCGGCGGCTTGCTGTGCGATCGGAGCGAACGTCGTTCGCAGGCTCGCGGCAATTCGTGCGGCGGGCACGCTTGCAAGCCGGAGCACCCGCACCGTGACCTGCGTCCGGTCGCCCTCTTGCTGCAGCGCATCGGCCATGGATTTGATTTGCGAGAACTGCGAATCGTCGGCACGCACGATGAGCGAGTTGGACTTGTCATCGCCGACGATAACGATGGAACGCGGGCCGGAACGTCGCGGCTGGGCGCCGGAGTTTTCGACGAAGAGTTGCCGCAGCGTCCCGGCGAGCGTGCTGGCCAGTCCTGTGCGGAGCGGGATGATTTGGGCTGCGGGCAGGCGGGAGAACTCAGGGACATCGAGTTGTGAGACGATGCCCCGGATGCGTTCGACCTGCTCGCGTGATGCGAACACGACCAGCGAGTTTGTCAGCACGTCGGCCGAGACAGAGATGGTGTTCTTGCTGTCGACGAGCACGGTGGGCATTTCGGGTGTCGCCGGCCCCTGCTCGCCGCGTCTGGGCTGGCTTTGCTGGCGGGCGCGTTCTCGTTCGAGTTCGGCGCGCAGAGGAGTAGAGAAAGCATCGTTGAGTGTGCGGGCCAGGCTCGTCGCGTCCGCGTCCTTGAGCGCGATGATCTCGACACGGTTGGACGTGTCGTAAGTCTCGTTATCGAGTTTATCGATGAGTGAGCGAATCTTCGGCCATTCGAGTTCATCCGCCGACACCACCAGGCTCTTTGAAACAGGGTTGGCGATGATCGTGACGTTCCGAGCCGACGGCGTGATCGCTTCGGGGGCATAGCGTCCGTAGAACACACCGAGTGCTTCCGAGGTCGCCTCGGCGTCGGCGAACTTCAGCGGGACAAACTCGGTCGTGCGCGTCACGGCCTGCGGGACATCCAGTTCCTTGATGATCTTCTGGATCTCGGCTGTCTGGTCCGACGTTGCCGAGAACAGAAGCGTGTTGTCGGATGACGATGAACTGACTGCGGCATCCGGCTCGCCGGGGATCTTCTCGCGGTTGCGCATCACGGTGCGGATGGTGGAGGCCACATCAAACGCTTCGGCGTGCTCCAGTTTCACTCGCCGGAACTCGGTCGGATTCTTGGCGACCTGCTGATCGAGTTTTTCGACCTGCTCGATGACGACTGCGATCGCTTCTTCTGAACCGGTGAGCAAGAGCGAGTTGCTGCGGCGAACGGGTGTGATTGTGACACGAACCCCGGCGGGTAGTGCTTTGGTGAGTGCCGCCGCGGCTTCTTCCGCGCGGGCTGTCGAAAGGGTCATGGTCACCATTTTGGTGACGTCCGTCGAAGGGGGGGCATCGAGTTGCTTGACCAGCGCGTCCACACGCTCGAACAACTCCGCCGGTGCCGATACGATCACGGAGTCCGTCGATGGCTGTGGCGTGACGATGACCAGCCCGTCCCGTGTGGAGAGCGCACGCGGGAACTGCTCGCGCAGCACCGTTGCCAGTTCCATCGCTTTGGCGTTCTTGAGTTGATACAACTCGCGCACCCGACCCTCACCTTCCTCGGGCTGGTCCATTTGTGAGAGCAAACCCTTCACGGTTTCGATCTCGCCCGGTTGGCCCTGCACGATAATCACGTTGCCGTCCGGTGAACCGAGGATCGAGACTCCGCTTTCAGGCTTCCCCTGCGACGCGGCGCGATCGTTGAAAAACTTCGTGAGGCTCTGACTGAGTCGTTCGGCGCGGGCGAACTTCAGCGGGATCGTTTCGAGCAACTGATCGGGCCGCATCGCGCTCGAATCGAGCAGTGCAATCTGACGCTCGGCTTCCGCGACGCGGTCCTCTCGCCCGACCAGGATAATCGTGCCCGCGGCTTGGTCGGGGATCGCCCGCACGCCGTCCGGATCTGCACCGCGCCAGTTGCGCCACCCCGGCGTGGCGAGGGCGGTTTGCACCGCGTCGGCGATCTTTGATGGATCCGAGTGCTTCACACGTACCGCACGAAGCGAGAACGCCGACCCGACCGGGGTCGCCGCGTCGAGCGACTTTATCATTTTTTCGGCGGCATCGAACGATTCGCCTTGGCCCATAAGCACGACCGAGTTCGCTCGCTCGTTGAACTCGACAACCAGTTTGTCGGTCTTCTCTTCGTTCCCGCCTCCCCACCATATAAACGGTGAGTAGGTGAGGTTCTCGACCATGTTCTCGATCGCTGTGCGGAGTTCGGCGACGCGGGCTTTTTCGAGCGGGATCACGCGGAACTGCAAATCACGGGCCACACTAGGGGCATCGAACGTCGTGATCATCGACTTGATCTGCTCGAAGTCTTCATCCGCGGCGGCGATCACGAGGGTGCTCGTGCGTCGATCACCAACAATCGCCACTTGGCGTGCCTGTGCCCGTTGTCCTTGTCGCACGGAGACGCGGGCGCGATCCTCGAAGAACTTCTGGAGTCCTTGCGCGACGGCTTGTGCATCAGCCCGTTCGAGTTTCACGGAGCGGATCGGCAAGCCGGTCACGATCGTCTTGTCCACTTCCTCAACGATCTTCTTCGCCTGCTCGATCTGGTCGGGCGTACCGCGTATCACAAACAGCCCAGTGTCGTCGCTCGCGGAGAGCCTGAGGCGGTCTTTCTTAGCCTCGTCCCGTCCGATCAGCACCGCCTGCACGATCTCTCGCACCGCGCTCGGGCGTGCGAGTTGCAGCGCGATGATCTCGACCTTCGTGTCGTCGTCTTCGAGCGGCGCATCGATCGTGGCCAGCAACCGTTCGGCTTCTTTAAGCTGTGTGTCCGATCCGGTGACCAGCAGTGTGCCCGTGCGATCGTCCGCGATGAAGCGGGCCTCGGGCATACGGTCCGCATCCGGACCACGACGTTGCCCGCTGGATTGTCGGATTGCATCGAACGCGGCTTGGAGTGTGCGGGCCGCGTCGGCCGCCTTCGCGTTCTTGACCGCAAACTCACGAATCGCCGAGCGTTCGAGCGATGGTGATTGATCGAGCATCTCCACAAAGCGGTCGAGTACGGGGAACGCGCGGGCGGGTGCGGCGATGATCAGAGCCGTTCCGCTCGGGTCCGCCACGATGCGAACTTCCGACGGATCGATCCGTCCCTTTGTGACCCCGTCGGGCGATTCGATGGTGAGTTCCTGCTCACGGACGCGACGAGCCTGCGCTCCGCGTGGTGCCGACGAGAGCAGGTCCGTGATCGCGCGCGTCGCGCTCGCGGCGGTAAGCGATGTGAGGGGATAGACCTTGAGCGTGAGCGAAGAGGAAGGCCCGGGCCGCGAAAGCGCGACGATGAGTTCCGACACGGCTTGAAAATCCGTGTCGTTCGACGACACGATGAGTGCACCGCCCGCCGGGTCGGATTGAACGGTGACGCGTCCGGTGAACCCGCCGGGATTTGTCGCTGTTGATTGCCCGACTTGACGGATCGTCGCTTCAAGCCGGTTTGACACCGCCGCTGCATCTGATGACTCGGGGAGCGTGACGACTCGAACCTTTCTCGGCTCGGCGGGCATTTTGCTCTGCAAGTCCATGGCAAGCGCCGCGATTCGTTCGGCCTGCCGTGGGGAACTTGTCACGATCAGCGAGTTCGTCCGAGGGTCGACCGCGATAGTGATCTTGTTCTCGTCCTGGCCGAGTCGTGAAGACAGCCCGGGCAGAATGCTCGCTGGGTTGGGCTTTGAGATTCGTGGACGCCGAGTCAACGGCTTAGCCACCGAATCCGCGGAAGCCTCGACACTTTCAGTCTGATTCGAGTCCGTGGCGTCGTCGGCCCGTTCAGTATCATCAATGGGCGGTTCGACATCGGAGACACCAACCGAAGGCGCGATCGCCGAACCTTGACGAGAACTCAGTTGCCACATGGAAAACGGGTCCGGCCAGTTCGCGTGTGTGTTCAACGTATACATCGCCTCGGCTAACACGCCGGTCGTCAAGTGAGCAAGGGCGAGATCCGTGGACCGAACTTCCTCGGGTATGCCGCTGGGGCGAGCACGCTGAAGCCCGGGTAGAGCGGAACCCCGGCCGTCTTTTTTCGGTGCCGTGCCCTTGGGCTTCGGGCCGGGCGTTTTCGGGTCGTGCTGATCATCGTTGCGCGGGTCTTCGGCTTCGCCTCGCATCAAGTCTTCGGCGGAAATGATTTCGACCTGCACGCCCGACCGCTGTTGGAGCACACGCTGGATCGTCTGTGCCATGATCATCGCGTCGGCCTTGGACCGATCGATAGGCACCAGCCGCATCTCACGCGACGATGAATACGTCGCTTCGTCGAGTTCCTTCACCAGGCTCTGAATCAGGGCGATCTGGTCCTGTGTCGCGCGCAAGATCAGCGAGTTGCTTTCCTTGTCAACGCGGATCGTCGGGGGAGCGAGCGTGCTCGCATCGTCCTTGAAGATCGCTTCGATATTCGCGGCGACCGTCTCTGCGTCGGCGTTTGTGATCGGGATGATGCGCACCGATCGCCGTGCCGAGGGATCCACGCCGGTGCCGTCGGTATCGAGTTCTCGCACGATCTGTTCGGCGACTTCGATCATCCCGACCGGGCCGGTGACGACGACCGCGTTGAGCCTCGGCTCGGCCGCGATTCGCAGCCCACCATCTTCGGACTGTTGACGCAGGTAGTTGCCACGCTCCCATTGTGGGAGCAACTCGACGACCGATTTTTTCGCCAGCAGCGATTCCAACACCGGCGTGATGGCTTCGGCACGGGCGTGCTTCAACTGGATCGTTCGAACCGCGATTCCATCGGGCTGTGCCGTCTCATCGAGTTGTGTGACGATCGCTTCGGCTTGAGCCAGTCGGGCCGCCGTGCCCGATACGACGACGGAGTTGCTCGTTGCCTCGGCGGCGACGCTCGGTACCGGATCCGCAGGCTTCGCCGTTGCTGCAAACCCGGCCGTGATCGCCCGCGCGACCGATTCGGCCTTTGACTTCTTCAGGGGAAAGACACGCACTTCGACATCGCCGCCGCTGCGGGCACGGTCCATCACATCGATCAACTGCCTGGCGACCGGCATGAGGTCAACGGGCGCGGCGATGATCAGCCGGTTCGACGTCGTGTCCGCGTTGACCGTCGGCACGGGCACGGCCAGCCCGGCACGCTCGGCCGAACGCAAGGCTTCCGGCCAGCGTGAGCGTTCCGCTAGCATCGACTGCACCGCACGCCCGGTCGCCTCCGCGTCGGTGTGTTTCAGGTCCACGACCTGCACTTCGACCACAGGTGTGCCGATCGTGCGGTCGTCGAACTCGGCGAGTGTGCGCAGCGCGCCCATGACCTGTTCTTCCGTACCGATTACGACGATGCTCGCCGCGCCCGCCACCGCGATGAGTTCGATCGGTTTTCGCCCCGCGGGCGTGGTTGCCAGCACGACGGGTTGCACAGCACGTACCAAGTCGGCGGGGTTTGCTTTGCCGGGTGTGAACGCGCGAGAGATTCGTCCGGTTTCGTCCGCCGGCTGATCCAATCGTTCAATCACCGCTTTCGCAAGTTGAGTCACGACCGCAGGCCCGGAGACCACGAGCGAGTTCGTTCGCGTATCGGCTTCGACCTTGATCTGCGGCACACGCGGCAACTGCCCACGCGAGTACTGCATCTGCATCCGGAGAATCGCCGGGTCCGAGGTCTGTTTTTCCTGTAGCAGCCCCTGCACCATCGGAGCGATCACCGACGCCTCGGCTTGCTTGAGCGTGAACGTTTCGACGGTGATGGCATCCTGCGTCATCGGTCGCACGTCCAGCGACGTCATGAGTTCTTCGACCTTCTTCAGGTCGATCTCCGCCCCTGATAGAAGCAGTGCGTTTGACCCAACCGTCGGCAGCACCGTCACTCGCCCGCCACTGGGCAGTTCGATGGTTCCCAGTGCGCTGTTCAAGGTCTGGGCCGCCTGGTTCGCGTCGGCGTAGGTGAGAGGCACGACACGAATCACCGCTCGCCCCGTCTGCGCCGCGGGCGTATCGAGCGCTTGGATAAGTTGCTCCGCGATCTGCTGGATCGACTCGGGTGCGGAGATGATCAGTGTGTTCGTCGCCGCGTCCGATGCGACGTCGAGCATAGATTGAAGATCCCCCGGCATTGCGCCAAGCCCATCGGTCTGCTGCTGTTCGCGGAGACGCGACGCGAGGAGTTTGCTCAGCAGCGGCTGCAACCGCTCGGCCCGCGCGTGCTTGAGCGAGTACATCTTCACGCCGGTCGCGGCGTATGCCGGCGCTGCGTCCAGACTTGTAAGCAGTTTCTCGACCGGCGAAAAAATCTCGCTCGGTCCCGACACGATCAGCGTACGCGACATCGGCTCGATTTCGACAGTGATTGCAGCCGACACCCCAGCCGCGGTGGGCTTCCCACCTGTCAGGCCTCCGTTTGCCGCGGTCGCGCGCAGTGTATTCGCTACCGCCGTCAGTTCGGCACGCATGACTCGGTATGTACGCAGTTCGACGTTCTCGGCGATCTTGGTTTGGTCGAGTTGCTTCAGCAGTTGCTCAAAGCCGGCCATACGTGCCGATGGAGCATCGACGATCAAGGCGTTCGTCCCGCGGTCGGCACGCACCACGACTTCTTTGGTCTTCTGTAGATCAGGCCTCGGTGCCCCGTTCCGGTCCCGCGGCATCGGCGGCGCAGGATACATCTCGTCGATCGTCCGCGCCAGTTCCTCGGCACGCGCCACCTTCAATGGGAATATCCGGATCTCTCGCCCCGTCGCGTCCACGCTCTGCGTCTCGTTCAACTGTGCTGTGATGCGTTCGATCTCCGTGAACGCATCGGGGTGTGCCGAGACGATCAGCGTGTTCGTCGCGGCGTCCGCGGTAATCTGGACCGGGAACTTGATGCGCTCTTCCGCCGGACGCTGTTCATACGCCTGGCTCAGGATCTGTGCAATCCCCGCGGCATCGGTCGTTTTGAGTTTCACAATCCGCAGAGGTGGACGCTCGCCCGCCTGACGCTGGTCCAGCGACTTGACCAGTTCGCTGATGATCGCATACTGAATCGGCTGCGCCGCGATCATGATCGAGTTCGTCGCTTCGATCGGCTCGAACACGGGTTCCGGTCCCATCTGCGATGTAAAAGGCTTGCTCGACGTGAGCAGTTCGTTCAAGAACGCAATGACGTCATCGGGCACCGCGTGCCGCAGTTCGATCAGCCGCAACTCGCGCGTCGGCCCGACCTGCTTCTGAAGTTCTGTCAGGATCGCATCAAACCGGGCCATCGCGTCGGTATCGGCGACGACGGCAAGCGACTTGGCGGACTCATCTGCGGTGACATCGAGCGAAGGTGCTGGGGTCAGCCCTTCAACTTGTTTCTTGAATACATCTTGCACGCGCGACGCGAGTTCGGTGGCCGAACCCGACGGCACACTGATCATGCGGAACTGGCGCATCCCCGCTTCCGGTAGATCGATACTCCGAACCAACTGTTCGATCACCGCGAACTGTTCAGGCGTGGCTCTCACGATGAGTTTTCTGAGTTCATCGACCGGCTCGATTGTCGGGGCGAGGTACGCCGAACCGTCCGCCGGTTCGAGCATGGGCTTGGCGAGCCTTAGTAACTTCGCGGCAAGCAGGCTCGGCACCGATTTAGCGATCTCGAACGAACGGGTTTCACGGAGCACTCCCGCGGTCGTCTGTGCCGCCGAGAGCGATTCCGTGAATGCGCCAAGCCCCGCCCGGCTGCCCACGAGCGTCACGGTGCGAGAGTCGGCCTCGAGTTTCACCGAGACCGGATCGGTCTTCGAGCGAGATGTCAGCGCGAAGAGCTCCACTGCCCGTGCCGCGACGACCTTCGGATCTCCCATCGAAATAAGCACCTGGCGCACTTCGGTATCGAGTTGCGGCGGCACATCGATCCCATTGAGTAGTTGCTCGAACGCTTCCACATCCTGTGTCGGCCCGCTGACAATCAGCCCTTTTTCATCCGGCGATGCAGCGTACCGCAGCACGCCGAGTTGTCGAGGAGAAAGCAACCGAGACAAAATGCTCTGTGCCGCGGCGGGACTCGTGTGCTTCAGCCGGATCAGTGATGCACGTGATTCCGCCGGTGCTGGTATCCCAGGCTGTTCACTGTGCCCACCAGGCAGCGCACCGGGATCGACTTCGCCGATCAGGTTCGCAGCCAGCGTCAACTGCGACGGGGTGCCGACGATCGTCAGTTTGCCCTGCTCCTTCAGCGGCAGGATCGTAGGTTTTTTTTCGGGTGCCACAGCCGAGAACAAACTGGTGACACGCGCGGCGGCATCGTCCGCCGACGCCGCCACCAGTGCGAATGTCATCATCGAGCGATCCGACTCTTCGCTTGACTCACGATCCAGCAGCGCAACCAGTTCTTCCACCGTCCGTAGCCGCCCTTCAGGACCGATCGCAACAATCGAGTTTGTCGCGGCATACGGCTGAACGCTCAGCCCCGTGATCTGCTCGTCTTTCACCGTGCGGATCTGCCCGTCCTTTTCCACGATCTGCATCGTACGTTTTTCGCTGAGCAGTCCCTTGAGTGCCCCGAATACGACTTCGGCTTTCGCATTCTTCAGGGGGAAAATCTTGTACTTCGCGTCGCTCGGCGGTTCCGCATCCAGCATCGTGATGATTGCTCGCAGCCGCTCACACTGCGCCGCCGTGTCCACGATCACCAGCGAGTTCTGAGTGGGCAACGGCGTGATCCCGCCCACTTTCGTCACGAGCGGTTTGAGTTGTTCGGACAGCGCGGCCGCCGATGCATTTTGCAGCGGCAGCACCACGGTCACCATCTGCGACAGCCCCGCGCCGTCGGGCACTTTCCCTTGACCAACCGGCCCGAATGGTGCCATATTCTCGATCTTGGTCACGAGCAGAAAGTTGGC
Organism: Phycisphaerales bacterium; assembly: GCA_041742635.1. Classification (GTDB taxonomy): domain Bacteria; phylum Planctomycetota; class Phycisphaerae; order Phycisphaerales; family UBA1924; genus JTS-AC122. The sequence continues at coordinate 20,936 of JBGSIF010000374.1, read as the reverse complement.
GTCGCGCCGAACCTGCAAACCGTGCATGAACAACATCCGGTTGAGCACGTCCAGTGCTTCTTCGAGCGAATACCCCGCCGCGCTGATGAAGGTCACCGGCGCGTCCGGCAGCGGTGATTCCTTGATCACCGGCAACCCGGTTTCACGCGCGAGAAAGTCCATGACCTGTGCGTACGGCGCCTCCTGGAAACTGAACCGGATCGGCTTCAACTCCGCTGGTGCGACGGGCGAGGGAGTGGGGGGGGGGGCTGCGGCTGGAACGGGAGCGGACACGCTTGCAACATCGGACGCACCGGCGGGTTGCTGCGCCGATGGAGTAGCAGCCACTGGGGCAGGTACCGGCTGCCCGTTGGCCGCAGATTCTTCCTGTGAGGGCTGTTCTTTCCCCGGTGCCGCGGGCACGGGTGACACCGGCGCTGTGTTTTCTGGGCCGGCAGATGGGGCCGGGGCCGCGTCCTGCGCTTTCAGCGAGGCCGCCTGCCCGCACGCCAGCACCATCGCCGAGATCACCCATGGATTCTGCTTTGTCATCTCGTTCTCCTGTCGATCACTTCTGTCCGTCGATTCTGCTGTTGTTCACCCGCGGCACTGATACCGGCTTCGTGTCCCCAGCCGAACGGCTGCTCGGAATCACTCTTCTCAACATGTGCGTTCATTGAACCCGTGCTCGTTCCGACAGTCTTTGACCGGTCCTGACGGTGTAGCGTTCTTCACCGATGATGATCTGCGCGACCTCGCCTTCACCGGTCACAAACTTTGCATCCAAGATTGTCCCGCCCACGTCGATCGTCCGCCATTCTCTCGTTTTTTCATTCACCAGCATCAGTGTCGGCCCATCTTTTCCTCGTGCCATCCCCGAAATCCGCCATTCGTCGTATGGCGGCGGCGGCGTCGCTGGAGCGATGGTCGGCGTTTGGGCCGCGGTCGCTGGTGCGGCCGTTGCAACGACTGCCACCGCCGGCGCGGGCGGCGGTGGTTCACGGAACATGTTCTTCACCACGATCGGCATCCACGATGCAAACTCCGCCTCGCGCACCGGCCTCCACCCGGGATCCTCTGCGTTGTCGCGCAACTTCGGATCCATGAAGTACGTCGTCGTCAACGTCACCGACATCTCCACTCGGTTCCCTTCTTTTCCGACCGGCTTGATCGAAAAGCCGTCGATACGGTGGATCCACGGCTGCACCTGGAGCGTGGACATCACCCGCAGTGCCTGCTCCAGCGTTCCTTTCGATGACAACGTACCGCTGACAGCGTAAAAATCCGCAGAGGACGCGATCGCCCGCTGGTCTTTGCTCATCAAACGGGCAAACTCCGACACCCTTGCATCCATCGCGGGGTTTTTGACTCCCACGGGCCTCGCGCTGGTCACGGTGGCCTCAATCAACCCGAAGTGCGCGATGATTTCGTTCAGCGATTTGCGGAACGACGCGGTCACTTTTTCTTCTTCTGTTCCAAATGTGCTCGCGGCGAACGACCTGAGTTCGCGCGTCAGCCGAGCTCGTTCCTCCATCTGCCGGTCGCGGGCTTGAATATCGAACGTATATGCTCGAATACGCTCGTCGATCGCGTCACGTTCCGTGACATATGCTCGGTATTGCCAGATCACCACCCCCGCGGCCACAGCCAGCATGCCGCCCAGTACCACTTTTCGCTGCTTGATCTTCATGCCCCACCCCCCGACTTGTTCGTATCGACGGCACTGCCCGCCGGCTTCTTCGTCGGGGTTCCGCTTCCCGAAGCGGGTTGCGATGCAGGTGCTGTATTCGCTCCGCGACCATCGTCGTCCGGCCTCGCTCGTGTGGTGATGAGCCTCCAGTCGAACCGGTCCGCGGTGTCCGCCCCTTTGGAATCCAGGGTGTATCGTTTGTCATCGACGATACTCAGCCGAAGATCGTCGGCGATTTCTCGGCGTTTCACCTTGCCGCTGATCATGAACGTCCCGCGAAGCCGGCTCGACCACGCAGTCGCCGAGTATGTATTTTCACCCGCTGATTTGGTGTAGAGCACGTCCTGCTCTCCGCGTGCGGAGATGCCGTCCAATATCGCCTGATTGGTGCCGGGCAACTGCTCGTTCAAGAACCCGATGTGGGCCAACCAGTCGAACCGTGCGGACCGCCACTGGCTCACATGCGCGGCTTTCGCTTTGAGTCGAACAAAGTCCGCGTACTTCGCGGATTGCCCGCCCCATTCCTGTGCCAACTGGTTTTTGCGACGCTCTCGATTGTTCAAATCGAGCCGTGTGTATGTGTACGCACCTCCGAGCACGAGGATGGCCGCCAGCGCACCCAGCAGCACACGCTGCCGGCGTGCCGCACCGACATCGGGCGTCTTGCGAGGATTGGCAAAGTCCAGCGTCGCTTTCCCGTGCATCCCCTCGGCCACGAGCCCCACCAGCGGGGAGATCTCCGATACGATTTCGGGCTTCACCCCATCTTCGAGTTCGATGTACGCTGGCAACGCCGTTGACTCGGCTCGGCACTCCATCGACTCTCGGCATCGCTGCGCAACCACACTCGCGCAGCGATCACCCCCCAGCACCAGCACCGTCTCCACCTCGACCGACTCCGGCGTGGATCGATAACTCATCCATGTGCGCTTGGCTTCAACCGCCACTTTGTCCGCAAACGTTTCTTCTTCCGCCGTAGTGCACGCCGCGGGGTCCGGACGGATCAGATCAGACCCGCGAGCAAAGACCAGTTGCCCGTTTTCGATGACGACGAACTCGGTTGTACCGCAGCCGAGCGTGATCCCCATCGCCCCACGCCCGCCGCTCTCGCCCCCGCGAGACGAGAGCACGTCGGCGACAATCGCCGCGACACCCGATGCCTTCAGCGAAACCGCCGCGATCCGCATCCCCGCTGCCTGTGCCACGCTACGCCGCCACGCGATCCGCTCGGCCTGCAGCGCACCCGCTAATACGCTGTGCCCAACCCCCATCGCGCCCACGGGCTTACGCCCGTCTGCCACAGCGTCCGCGTCGGCGTAATCGATCACCGCGGTCTCGGGCGACAGTGTCACCTGCCGGATCATCTGGAGCCGGACCATTTCTGGACGATCCGCCGAGTCTGTCCCGGCAGGGAACACCACGCGTTTGAGCATCACCTCCGAACGGGGCACCGCGAACACCACTCGACCGCGCCGTGACGCGCTCTCAAGCCCCGCTTCTTTGAGCACCTTCGCCATCCATGCCCCGACTTCTCCGGGCTTGGTTTGGTCCAGACCGGCCGGCATCGCTTGCGACACGCACCCAAGCACACGCACACGCCCCGAACTGCCACCGCTTGCCTTCGCGTGTAGCGCGACGAGCCGATCATTGTCCACACTTATCACAAACCAGGTGCCGTCGCCGCGATTCATGGCTTGCCTCCTTGCCCGCCCGTCGTCCACCGTCCAACTCGGCGGTCTCCTTTCGGGCGGCTTTCGACGCCCGCAGACCCCGAACGCGAATTGTTGCCCTGCCGTGCACCGCTGGGCGAGGAACTGTCAGGTTGAATATTCGGCAACGAGTTCGACTCCATCGCATCGAGTTCCAGGTCCGAAAAACTCAAAAGCGGTTCGTCCTCCGGCTCTGTTTCCGGCGGCGTTATGCCCGCGCGTACTCCCCCGCTGTCGTTCGTACCCGGCGACGGTGCGTCAACCGTCGCCGCATCCCGGCGCCGCTCGGAGCGCCCTTTGAGTGCCAGGCGCCGGGAGAGTGGCAAGTGCGTGACGTCGCGCAGCATCGCTACGCGAGCTTTCTCAGACGATACATCGATCACTGCCTCCAGCACGATTCGCTCTTTCGTTTCGGGGACTGCCCGCCCGTCCACCCGGCGGGCAAACTCCGCGGCTTCGATCGAGTCGCTCTCTTCACGCGATTCTTCCCACCGTCCGCCGCTTCCATCGGTCCCGTCGAACGATGCCTCTTCCAGCCCGGGCAATATCCCGCCTTCGATCACGACTCGCCACTGCACGCACCGCGTTGTGAGATAATCCACGGCTTGCTCGAACTCTTCTTCGGTCACGATCCCTTCCAACACCGGCCATGCAGCCGTCCGGCGACGCTCGTCGTCCAGCCTCCCCCTGCGGTACACGATCTCCTTCGCCGCGTTCCGGCTGATTCCCGGCACGCACGCGAGCACCACTTCGCTCGCTGTTCCAAGATCCACTTGCCCAAATCGATACTCTTCGCCATTCGCCGTGAACGCGTCGAGTACCTCCGCCCAACCGTCCGGCTTAACCTGAAACTCTCGCAGTGCTTTCACAATATCCGACGGTTTTCTGAACTTGCGTCCACTCTCCAGCAGTGACTTCACCCCGTCCGCCAACGCTCGATCGAATCGGCGTTCGATCGCAGTTCCCAGTTCCTGCGACCACTCCACATTCAGGTCGATACGTTGGTTCCCACGCGCCTCCGAAGCCTTGGCACCGAATCCAAGTTGCACTTCAGGATCGAAACTGAACACCGTGACAAACTCGACAAGCGGACGGCCGCGGCCACTCGCACCGTCGGAGTCCGCCGCTAGTTCGTCTTGTGTGTCCATGCCAAACTTGGCATCGGCCGGCTTTTCGGCCTCGTCATTGAATCCACCAGACGGTGGGTTCTTCGCATCAGCGTCAATGGCTGCCCCATCGTTTGTTGAGCCTTCTCGCACGCTCTCTTGCGTTTCACTTCCGCCCGATTCTTCCGCCCCTTCAAACAGGAGCGAAGAAGTCATCCCCGGCACTCGCAGCATTTCTGTGACACTCGCAAACCTTCTCTCATTCCTCGCCGAGATGATCGCGTCGGCTAACGCCGCCGACACGCCCGGCAGTTTCGTCAGCATGTCCTTCGTCGCCGAGTTGGCGTCTAGTTTTCCCATTTCCGGATCGCACGCGACCCACTCCCCGCCGTCCTCCACGCCGCCCGAGCGTCTCACTCGCAGCAAGCGGAATCCCCATTGTTCCTGATTCGGGCCTAGCGATTCGGTCTCGCCGTTCTCTCCAATCACGCTCCAGTATTCCGTCACACTCGGCGAGGCTCCCTGCAGCATCTCATCACGCTGCGATGCCAGTTCGGCCATCACCGCCTGCACCCCGGACCATGCCATCGAACGTGATTTGCCCGCCCGCAAGCCGACCTGTGCCGCACGGCTTTGCGCTCCCGCGAAATACAGCACCGATGTGCTGATCAGAGCGCCGATCGTGATGACGACGAGCGATATCAGCAGCACTACCGCTCTTCGACGCTCCCCATTGCCTACTCGTCCGATCGATCTCATCGCGCGGCTCTCCGTTACGCATCCGGCCCGTCGGGCACCACGATCACACGTCGCCGAGCCGGCGGACCCCGCTCTATTTCTATTGCGTTATTTGGATCCGTTGCTACGCCCGAAGGCGCTCTCGTGTCGGTGTTCGCTTTGGATTCTTCGCCCGATGCACCCACGGCCTCACTCGCCCCGACGGATGCCACGCCCGCAGGCAAGCCTCGGCGAACCACCGCCCGTTCGTTGCCCACCGATGTTACCCATACATTCACTTCGACTGCGACCGGCAGGGTTCCTTCGCTGAGCGAGTCGAACTCATCCCGCCACGCACGCCCGTCGTAATAGCGGAACCGCACCCGCTCGAAGCGATCCGACAGCACCTCGGGATCCGCACCCCCTCCGCTCCCCGCCAGGCTATTCAGCCCAGACAGCCTCTGCGCTGTCAGTATGCACACCCCGGGGTTGAACACGAACTCAGATCCCTGTAGATCGCCCGCGTCGATCACTCGATCACTCGAAAGGTCCACCCCACGCGTCAGCAAGCGCAGAGACGTAGCAGTCCCTTTGACGCCCGCTCCCATCCCCGGCCCGCCCGCCAACCCCGCGAGCATGTCCGCCTCGATCCGTTCGAAGAACGCCCCCGCCGACTGAATGTCGCGGGCGCCGCGCGCGAGCGATGCTCGCCGCTGCACGATATCAAGTAGAAACACCGACATCGCACCGATCAATACGACAATCAGGCCAAGGCACAGCAGCACCTCCAGCAGTGTAAATCCAGGCCGCAGTGACCAGTGCGTACGGACGAGCGCGTGTTGCCACGTCTGTCTTTCTCGATGGTGCAACCGGTCTGTCATCGCTCCGGCTCCCCGTCCTGCGGCGAGCGACGCTCCCGCGACGGCTGTCGCTGCGACCCTCGCTCCGCCGCTTTCGTGATGTCGTCTTCTTCACCCACCGAATCCGCCGAGTCGGCCTTGAGCCGCACCAACTGACTGAGCGTGTATCCCTCAACCATCCCCGTCGTCGTCATCCGCTCCGCCGTGACCGTGATCAGTGTGAGTCCGTCGAACTTCGTCGGCGAAGTTTCCACTCGAAGTTCCCATTCAACCGCCCGTGTCTCCCCGGTCCCTACGCCGGAGTTTTCTTCGCCGCTCAGTTCTTCATCCGGATCGGTCCACGCGCGGACAGGACCGTTGAGCGTGAGCGGCGACGAGATCCCGGCTTCGATTTCTGCCATCGCCGACCGCGCCACATCTGCCGCGTACAACTTGTCACGGGTTGCTTGCAGCGAGCCTACTCCCTGATTCACAATCCCCAGTACCGCGCCGCCCCCGACCACGAAGAGGGTTAGCGACAGCATGACCTCCAGCAGCAGCGCGCCATGGCAGCCCGCCCGTTTTCGAGCCTCACCCCGCGGCACATTTTTGCTGGTCTTGCTTCGCATCTACGGCTTCTCCTCCGCCTCCTTCGTTTCTTCGGGCTTACTGGTAACCGGCTTCGGTTCCGGTTCGTCGTCCTTTGCTGCGTCCTCCGACATCGGCGCCACCGGCGTCGCCGTGACGGCACCGGTCCACGAGTTCACACGCAGTGACCATCCTTCACCGATCGCACGCCCACTCCCGGCACCGCGCGGCGAGCCTGCCGATCCGCCGTTCTGTCTGTACACAAAGCACCCCTCCCCGTCGCCACGGACCTGTACGACCTGCCCGTCCGGAAAGCACGTCGCGATCAGCACGGGCACATCGACCTCGTCTCCCGTCTCGCCGACCACGCTATTGCCGGTGGTGCCGAGCCAATCTTCGGACTCTGCCCGATCGGCTCCCTCGCTGCGGAGCCCGCCGGGCGCGAAGTTTGATACACACACCCCCGCCGGCAGCACCAGCACGATCCGCTCCGTTCCGTCACGATAGCCGCTCGCTCCGGGTCGATCGTTTTCACTCGATGTCCGATCCGACGACACTGCCTCGTTTTTCGACGGATACAAATCGATCGTGTACAACTCGACGGCGGCGGTCGGTGCTTCGGTCATCCCCGGGTTGCTCGCCCATAGCCGCAGCACCACGCCTCGCCGCTGTGCGTCGCTCCGAGCAAGCATCACTCCCGCCTCGACCTGACGCTTGCCTTCTTCCAGCGATGTTCGCCCGATCTCGGACACTGCAATCGGCGCCACCACCGCTCCGATCAGCACGAGCAGCAGCACGACGATGAGTACTTCGAGGATCGTGAACGCGCGGTTCATTTGGCTCCATGGTTCATGTGCATTTCTCCCGAGGCTCGTTTTCGCCCGGTGCGCCAATCACACAACCGCGACGTCGTCTGTTACGCCCGACGCCACCGACGCGCTGCGCCGATCACTTTCATCCTCCGGATTCACCCGCCCGTCGACGGGGGAGCCGGTGGCGGCCCGACATCGCTCCCGCCTTCTTCGTCTGATGACTTGGCACCGGTCGGATAAATGTCGTCTGCGGTCCCGTCTTGTTTGTCCGGCCCGATCGACCAGATCTGATACGCGCTCGTCACCGCACCGCTCGCCGCACCATCTTCTGGTACCGACAGACGGTACATCCATTCACTCCCCCAGTCGTCGCGCGGCGTCGCTTCCTTCATGTAACCGCCCGTCCGCCACTTGGACTTTTCCTCCTCCGGAATCACATCCGGGTTCCACAACGCCTGCAGCCCCTCGCCCTCCTCGGCGGGGTACCGGTTGAAGTCGAGGCTGAACTGATCCAGCGCGCTCTTCAGCGACGCGAGTTTCATCTGCACCACACCCTTATTTGCCTTATCCCGTGCCCCCATTAGGTTCACCGTCACCAACCCAAGGATCGCGAGGATGATCACGATCACGATCATCACTTCGAGCAGCGTAAATCCGCGGCGGGACGAATGAACCAATGCCGTCCACCCCGCCCCGGTCCCTGAGTTGTTTCGATTCTGTGTGGTCTTCGTCATGGTGTGTTCTCCGAGGTTCTGTTCCGTGATTTCCGAAGCACGCGCCCGCATTGGGCTGGCGCACCGTGGCGTGGTGGGTGGGCCGCCGACGATCCGTTTCGGTACCAACTCCACGGCTCACAGTGTACCGGCCAACCCACTTCAGGTGTACCGATCATGCGTTAACTTCTTGCCGCCAAACATATTGCGAGCATCCAGGCACCTTACGCCCGCTCCGCTGCCTTTCCCCGTCTTTTTGGCTTCACCATCACCACCGTGGCGACTCGCCCGCACTCCGGACACCGCGGCATCTCCATTCCAACGCGACCTCTGTCTCCGCTCTCGTGCGATACTCCCGGCGCGGCATCCGAGTCTTCCCGGCCGCCACGCTTCAGCAACGAGGCAATGTCATACCCGCACCCTGCACATCGCCCAGGGTCGCCGGTTCGCCGCCCGATGATCACACCGTGTGCGACCGCTGTCATGACCCCAAGCGCGAGCATCCCCGGCCAGATCGGCACCACCGCGCGTGAATACGACTTGTTCCCCGCCCGGAACGGGCGCCACGCCGCAGCGAATCCCGCGTCCCACGTTCGTTCGGCCTGAATCACTACACCCCCCGCGATGGTCCATCGCACGCCAGATCCTCCCGGGCCATAGTCGTATTCCGTCCCCGCGACCAGACACCCGCTCGACACCCCAGCGATCCATTTCCCTGACCGTACCACCCCGCGAGTGTGTGCTGAAACAGTGAAGAGCGCAATCGCACACACGGTGCCCGCCGCGCTCCACACTCGCACCCGCCGGGCGAACGGCACCGTCCATGTACTCGGGAACAAACGCATCGGTCTCTCCTTCGATCGGCGGGCGATTGCCCCCCAGCCGGCTCGACGGCTGGCACACACGCAATCACTTCCCCACCCGATACCTCTCACGATCGAACTTCGGCGATCAACTCTATCGCCGCTCGAACTATTTCCGCACCCCCTCTTCCGCTCGGTTTTCCGATTCATTATCGGTCCTGCCATCCTCGTTCCCTGTGTCTCATAATTATTATTTGATTCCGATAATTATGCTTGAATCGCTCAACCACATCTGGTAGATTAGAACAGGTGTAGCTACTCGGCTCGTGGGAGGATCCATCGATGCGTCAAACAAGTTGTGGTGGGGCGGTGTGTGGTCGGGTTGCGCAGAGCGCATGGATTCGACTCACGCGATGCCTGTTTAGGGCTGGCAAACTGTCGCCGCAAATCCCGAACCGGTCGTTAGTAGCGGCCGGTGAAGGGGCGGAGGGTGAACCGTCATGGGGTATTGGCGTGTTCGAGCCGCTTGAACGACGCGTTCTGCTCGCCGCGGTGACGTGGGATGGGGCCGCTGGCTCTGGTTCATGGCATGACTCCGGAAACTGGCTCGTACAAGGGGAATCGCGCCGCGTCCCCGGGCCGAACGACGACGTGACTATCAGCGTCGCCGCTAACCCGACGATCTTTATTAACACCGGAAACCAGGTCATTCGCACGCTCGTCTCCGACGAATCGCTCGAAGTCCGCACCAACGGGACGTTGTCCGTCCTTGCGGGTGCGAGTTTCTCCGCTCCCCTTGCTCTCCCAGGCGGCACCCTCTCCGGGGGTGTTTTCACTTCCGTCGGTGGTGCGGTCATCAACGTGCCCTCCGGATCCACCAATGCTTCCGCCGGCCGCTTGGCCGGCGTCACGCTCCGCGCCAACGTCAACGTCCAGAACAATGCCGACCTCCTCGTCTCCAGCGGGCTCACTCTCGATGGTGCCACCATCACCGTACTCGGCGTCGCCAACACCAGCCGCGTCCAGTTTATGGGCAACCAATCGATCAATATGGGCACTTCGCCCGGCGCGATCGTCCTCGGCGGCACCAGTTCAGCCATCCGGCTCAACCCAGACAACAGCCCCGCCATCGTCCTCACCATCGAGCCGGGTATCGCCATCACCGGCCGCGGCATCATCGGCGATCAGTCCGGTGTTAACACCCTCCTCAACCGCGGGACCATCGTCGCCAACGTCGCCGGGCAGGATCTGATTGTCTCGGTCGGCGTCCTCACTCATCAAGGCACCATCCAAGGAATCATGTCCGGCCGCGCACTCCTCCAGTCCGCCAACTGGTCCAGCACCGGTACCCTCAGCGCCGACGCGGGCACCCTCGCGACCCGAAACATCTGGTCTCACTCAGGCACGCTTCAACTCTTGAACAGCGGCATCCTCGACCTCGGCGGCACCTTTTCTCTCGCCGGTGCGATCCAGCGTACTGGCGGCACCGCTCAGATCATCGGCACGCTCAATGGGCCGCTCAACCTCACCGGCCCCATGGGCACATGGAATATCCAAGGCGATGGCACCATCGCCAACGGCGAAGTGTTTACATCGCTCCTCGTCCCCGCTGGTGCCGAGGCCAATCTCGTCGGTGTCACCCTCCGCGAAGACCTCACCATCGACAACGGCGGCACGCTCGACATCGCAGGCGGGCTTGTTCTTAGCACTGCCAACGTCTCCATCGTCGGTTCAGGTACCGTCACTCGCTTGTTTATCAACGGCTCGCAGTCCATCTCCGGTACCGGCGAACTCCGCCTGGCAGGCACCACCGCCGAGATCCGCTTCAACCGCAACAGCATCCCCACCACCATCGTAACCTTTGAACAGGGCATCACCACCACGGGCCGCGGCGGCCTGCTCAACTGGACGGGCACCAACTCCTTTATTAACCGCGGCCGCTTGCTCGCCAATATCGCCGCCGCCGACCTTCAAATCGGCTCCACATCATTCATGAACGAGGGCTTGATCGAGGCGGCCAGCGCGGCTCGTTTGCTGATCATCGCCCCCACGCTCACCTGGCTCCCCGGCTCCGGTGCCGTCAGCGACAACGGCACCATCGACCTCTCCTCCACCACCACCATCAACACCATTCCCCTCACCCTTCAAACGCGTAACTCCGGCCGCATCAACCTCAACGGTGCATGGGACAACACCGCTCGCACGATCTCGATCGTCAACCCCGACCCCATGGGCGGTTCGATCTGGCTCAACTCCGGCAACATCACCGGCGGCTCCCTCGTCATGCCCATCGGTTCACGGCTTTCCGTCGCCACCTACACCCTCAACTCCGTCGCCGTCGATGGTGATGTCGTCCTCCCCGCCTCCGGCGGTGTCTCGCTCACGATCAACAACGGCCTCACCCTCAACGGACAACTCACCCTCGCCGCCACAGGTGCCTCTCTTATCTTCAACGCCGGAAGCCCGCTCGCTGGTACCGGTACCATCTTCTTCGACCCCACCCTCGGCGGGGCCGACCGACGCATCGAAGTCAACGGTATCGGCACCCTCACCCTCGGGCCTTCCTTCACCGTTCGCGGCGGACGCGGCATCATCACCACCGCCAACGAGGGGCAACTTGTCAATCAAGGCACCATCAACGCCGATCAGGTCGGAACCACAATCACCGTCAACATCCTTGCACGCAACTCCGGCACCCTCCGCACCACCAGCGGCGACCTCACCATCAACACCCCGGCTATCGGCAACGCCCCATTCAGCGAACTGCTCTTGCTTCCCGGTGCTACCGTTCGTGCCGACGGCGGCACCGTCACCTTCTTCGATGGTGCCATCGATAACGACGCCGGTCCTCTCGGCGTCGCCTTCTTCGCATCCACCAACATCACGATCGGCCGTGTCGTCTTCTCCGGCGGTGTGGTCTTCGACAACACCGCCGCCGTCATTTCTATCGATGCCCCTTCCGCCATGGGACGCTTCCGCCTCGAAGCCGCCGAGTTCATCGGCGGCACCATCAACGTCTCTCCCACCAGCGCGATCTCTCCCAACTCCGGTGTGAACCGCTTGCGTGCTACGACCATCAACGGCGACCTGGACCTTTCCGACAGCGTCGCCCGACTCACCGTGTTAGATGGATTGACCCTCAACGGTACCGCTCGGCTTAGCGGTGTCGTCAACTCAACCATGGGCAATGCTGCCGGGATCGGGTTCGAGAATACCCAGACCCTGAGCGGCATTGCCACCATCGAGTTCGTCGCCACACTCGATGGTGCCGATCGTTTCATCAATATCCGTAACGGCAGCACCCTCACCATCGGCCACGGCATCACCTTCCGCGGTGGACGCGGGGCTATCTACGGCGACTCGGAGTTCGGCGGCCCCGCCGGCAACCTCATCAGCGCCGCCACCATCATCGCCGACACCCCGAACCGCACCATTCTTGTCAAGCCCACCTCGTGGACGAACTCTGGTTCGCTCCAAGCAACCGCGGCCGGGTCGGTCCTCAGCGTGCAGACCGCGCCCAGACTCCTCTCCGGCTCTCAGGTTGTCGCTAACGCGGGTCGGGTTGATTTTAACTTCAGCGGTATCGGATTCACCAACGAATCGACGACCCCGCTGTCGATGTCCGCTTCCAACAACGGCCAGATCCGGTTCGTCACTGGCGTGCACTTGTTCAACGCCGGTTCGACCCTGCTCATCGACGCCCAACCCGCCCAAGGCTCGTTCCGCATGGAGAGCGCCACGATCGATGGCGGCCTCGTCAACCTCGTCGGTCAATCCGCAATCTCTTTCAGCAGCAGTGTCAACAACAGCCTCCGTGCCCTCACGCTCAACGGCAATCTCGCTCTCAGCGACTCCAGTGCAAACGTGGTCCTCTGGCGCGACATCACACTCAACGGCGTCGTCACCCTCAACGGGCCGGGCTCCAACCTCGGTTTCGTCGGCGGGCTTCAGACTCTCTCGGGCAACGCCTCCATTGTTTTCGATCCCACACAGGCAGGTGCTGATCGGCTCGTTACCCTCGGTGCAGGTTCGCTCCTCACTCTTGCACCGACCATCACCCTCCGCGGTGGACGTGCCATCATCAACGCCCCCTCCGGCGGCGTCCTCACGAACCTCGGTACCATCGCCGCCGACGCCACCGCACAGTCCCTCACCATCGGATCACTCTTGGTCCTCAACAACGCCGGTAGTCTCCAGGCCTCGAACGGCGGTGTCCTCAACATCTTCTCCAATACCATCACTCTTAGCACCAGCACGCTTCTTCGTGCCAGCGGGATCGTTGCACCCAACAACATCAGCCGCGTTGTCCTTGGCGAAGCGGGCGACCTCATCACCAACGCCGCCGCTGGGTTCCTCGACGTCCAAGCCTCCAGCGGCGGCGAAGTTCGCCTCTCCGGCACCCTCATCAACACTGCCCGTGTCATCCGTGCCGATGCTCCCTCCGGCGGCGGGCTTCGACTCGAAGGCGGCCGCATCGAAGGGGGCACCATCAACCTCATCGGTTCCTCCGTTCTCACCGCTAGTACATCTCTATCCAACCGCCTCAATGCTGTCACGGTCAACGGCAATATCCTCCTCGGACCCGCCACCAGCCCCGCTCCCAACGAGTTCATTGAAATCATCGGCGGTCTCACGCTCAACGGGTCCGCTACCCTCGCTGGCTCGGGGTCCGAGTTGCGATTCAGTGGCGGCGTCCAGTCACTTACCGGCACCGCCTCCATTTTCTTCGACCCCGCTTCCGCCGCCAGTGCTCGTCTCCTCCGTGTCGCCAACGCCGGCTCCCTCACCATCGGTTCCGGTATCACCATCCGCGGCGGCCTCGGTGTGATCGGCCAACTCAACGGCGGCGTCATTGTCAATCACGGTACCATCATCTCCGAAGTCTCAGGACGTGATATCACGCTCAGCCCCACCATCCTCACCAACTCTGGTTCCTTGCGGGCCGCCTCGGGTGGTTCACTCTCCCTCTCGCCGCTTTCTTCCCTCATCTTCCTTCCCGGCTCGGCCATCCGTGCCGTCGGTGGTGCCACCGTCTCTCTCACTCCTCCCGCCCTAGTCAACAATGCCGGCACACTCTCTATCGAGTCTACCGGTGCCGCGTCTGTTTCTATCAACTCCGCTCTCTTCACGAACGAAAACGCCACACTCGCCATCAATGCCCCTAGCGGTATCGTGCAGTTTACCGGCGGCACCCTGGCGGGCGGCACGCTCTCCCTCACCGCTCCCTCCACACTCCGCATCAATCGCCCCAGTGACCTCGTCACTTTTACCAATGGTGTCGTCGTCAACGGCAACCTTGACCTCGTCGGAACCAGCGGCACCCTGCTCGTCACGCAGGGCATCCTCCGAGGTGGGCTTACGATCAACGGTACCGCTCGCCTCGCCGCTTCCGATTCTCGTATCTTCTTCTCCGGCGGCGTTCAATCTCTCTCCGGCATCGGCACCGTCATCTTCGATAGTGCTGTCGGTGGTTCGACTCGTTTCCTCTGGGCCTCACAAGGCTGCACCCTCACCATCGACCCCGACATCACCATCCGCGGCGGTATCGGACAGGTCGGTTTCTTCAACTCCGCTAACCTCGGCATCATCATCAACCGCGGGCGAGTCGCCGCCGACATCATGGGTCAAGCCATCACTCTCCAATCCTTTCGTTATACTACCGAAGGAACCGTCGAAGCCCTCGGCGGCGGAATCATCACTCTCTCCGTCAGTGCCGGTGGTACCCACACCAACTTCTCCGCAGGCACGCTCACCGGCGGCACCTGGATCGTCACCGGCACCTCCACCCTCAACTTTGACCCCGGCGCTATCACCACCAACGCCGCTGCCATCCGGCTCTCCGGAGCCGGTTCCGTCTTTACGAACCTCTCGACCATGGCCTTGAACACCGGCTCATTCACCATCACGGATGCACGTTCCTATTCCCCCGTAGCCGCGGTGACCCAGTTCACAAACGCCGGCTCGCTCTTCCTCGGCCGCGCCGCCGTCCTAAGCCTCAACGCCGCCAACTTTGTGCAAACCACCGCTGGCACACTCATCTTTGAAGTGGCCGGCACCACCGAGAATGAAAACGGTCGCCTCGCAACCAACGTCTCGGCAACCCTCGCAGGCGTCGTCTCCGCCGCCGCCGCTCCAGGGTTCACTCCGGATACTGCGAGCTCCGTCCGTGTCATCAACGCCGCTTCACTGACTGGCACCTTCTCTTCGGCCAACTTCCCTTCCACCGGACTCATCTTCGCTGTGGACTATCAGCAGGCCGCCTTGGGTGATGTTTTCCTCACGTTCGAGCCGCGCCTCCAGGCCGACTGGAACATGGACGGTGCAATCAACTCCCAGGATTACTTCGATTTCCTCAGCGCCTTCTTCGCATTAGACGCCGATTTCAACACCGACGGCGTCACGAACAGCCAAGATTTCTTCGATTTCATTACGGTTTTCTTTGCGTGATCAGCCTCGTAGCCCGTTGCATCCGACGCATTGCCCGTTCGGAATCGCGTCATACCTTTCGCCTTTCCCACTCGCTCCGAACCTTGCGAGGAGTTCGTCATGGTTACTTCTACGTCGTGCCACCCGCGTCACCGCTCATCTCTCTTCCGTGCGGTCGCCGTCGTGCTCGCGGCTATCGTGTCGTTCGTGTCGAGTACCGACTTCGTACGCGCTCAACCTGAGTATCCACCTTCACCCAAAGTCATTCAAGTCTCGCCCACGCCGGGCATCACCGTCGGCGACGGCCGCGGGCTTGATCAGGTCATAGTGCGATTCAACGAGAACGTTGTCGTGCCCACCTCCGCGATCCGTGTTTGGGCTGTACGACGTGGCGAAATCGTCAACTTTGTCAAAGACTACGACGCCGCCACCTTCACACTCCGCGTCACGTTCTCACCGCCCATCCGTGACGACCGGGTCGCCCTCGTGCTTGATTACTCCATCACCAACTCCACCGGCACGCCGCTCGACGGTGAAACCGTCAGCCCCCGCGCCGCTATCTATCCCACCGGCGATGGCATCCCCGGCGGGCAAGCCGTCTTCGAGTTCGGCTCCCTCCTCGCCGATTGGAACCGTTCCGGCAACGTCAACTCACAAGATTTCTTCGATTTCTCACGCGATTTCTTCGAGGTTGGTATCCCCGATTTCAACCGCGACGGCATCGCCAACACTCAGGACTTCTTCGATTTCATCGCGGCGTACTTCCTCAACGATGGTGCCTTCCTCACTCCGACCGACGGCGTCGCTCCCGTCATCACTTCGATCTCCCCCGATCCGACGCAGCGGCTCGACGCCCCGCTTGCTTCGATGACCGTCTCTTTCAGCGAGCCGATCGCTCCGCTTCGCGTCATCGGCCGATCTCTGCTCCTTGTCGCGCGTGACGGCACCCTCCGCCCTGCCACCAGCGCCACCGTCGCCCCAGATGGACTTTCCGCCTCTTTCACGTTCGTCCCGCCGCTCGTTCGTTGCGATCGCTACACGATTAATATCTCCAACGCCATCGCCGATCTCTCCGGCGAGCCGCTGCTCCGTTCGATCAGTGGCCCGGCGATCTCCGGCCTCATCCCACCCCCTGTTCCCACACTCAACGCATACACAGGTGCCACAACCCAGTCCGCCGTTATGCTCTCGGGTTCGGTCCCACAAGCGACCAGCGTTGAGTTCTCCGGCCCCGCCGGCGTATTCACCTTCCCGGTCGATCCCTCCACAGGCGCATTCAGCGCATCCATGCCGCTTTCCCCGAATCGCGCCAACCTCGTCTACATCGCGGGCCTCTCTCCCTGCGGCGTCCGCGGCGGCCCCGCATCGGCGATGGTGATCATGGACGCCACCCCTCCCAATCTCTTCATCGACTTTCCTGCCGACACCGCCGAGATTGCCGCCGCGACCACCGATGTTGCCGGTCGCGTCGCCGATACACTCAGCGGGTTCATGGGCCTCTCCGTCACCGTTACGGCTCACGGCCAAACCCGTACCGCCAACGTCAACGAAGGCATCGGTACCAACGGCACGTTTTTCTTGGGCAACCTCCAACTCCCACTCGATTCCGCAACCCTCATTACCGTGACCGCGCGTGATGCCCTGGGCAACACCGCCGTCCGAGAGATTACCGTCACTCGTGTCTCCATCCCGGCTTCCGCACCCGTCATGGTTCGTCTCGAGAGCAGCAACGGCCAGACCGGGTTCGTCAACTCGCCCCTTCCGCAGCGACTTCGCGTCACTGTTACCCAGAACAGCCAGCCCATCGCCAATAAAGTCGTCACCTTCGAGGTCACTCGCTCCGACGGAAGGCTCTCCTCCTTACCCGGCCCACAAACCGGTTCACGGATGCTCCAAGTCCAAACCAATTCCTCAGGCCACGCCGAGGCTTACTGGACGTTGGGCAGCGAAGCCGGCGTCGGCAACAACCGCGTCTGCGTCACTAGCAGAGACATCGCGGGCACCATTATCTTCTGTGCCTCTGCCTCCCATTCACTTCCGGACCAGATCAACATCGGCTCCGGCAACAACCAGCGTGCCGAAGTCAACTCCCCCGTCGCCATGCCCCTCAGGGCTTGGGTCAGCGACTCCTGCAACGGCATCGAGAACATCCCTGTCACTTTCACCGTCGTCCAAGGCGGCGGCACCGTTCGTAACCCCCTGACCGGACAATCCGGCACGTCAATCACCGTTCCCAGTGCCAGCACTGGGCACGCCGAGGTTGGCTTCACGCTCGGCCTCGAACCCGGAAACAACATCGTCGAGGCCCAGTTCGCAGGCAACCCCAATGGACCCGCCACCTTCGTCGCCGTCGGTATCCAGCGTGACCCCCTCGCCCCAGGCACCTTCACTGGCTCCCTCTTCGATAACGCCAGCCAACCCCTCGGCGGAGCGATCGTCCGTCTCCTGGTCAACGGGCAACTCCTCGGCTCCACCTCCACCGATGATCAGGGACAGTTCCGCATCGACAACGTCTCCGCCGGCGGCGCTGGAGATGTGTATATCGACACCGACTCCATCACCACGAGGGGTGGGCAACCTCTCCCCGCTGGTGAGCGCTACCCCCCGATGCACTACGAAGTGCCCGTTATCGCCAATGCCCCCAACCAACTAATGATGCCGATCCTGCTCCCGCCTTTGTTCTCCACCAATGATCGCACCTACAGCGGCACCCAGACGCAAGACCTCGTCCTTACCTGCGACGGCGTCGATGGGCTTCGATTCACCGTTCGAGCAGGCACCGTCGTCCGACTCGCCGATGGCACCCTCATCGGACCCAGCAACCCTGGTTCCATCACGCTCTCGATCAACCAAGTTCACCACGACAACGTCCCCATGCCGATGCCCGATGGCGTCGCACCCCCCTTCTCTTGGACCTTCCAGCCCGCCGGTGCCCACTTCGATCCACCGGTCATGGTTGAATACCCCAATATGAGCGCCCTCCCGCCCGGCGCGATCGCCAACTTCCTCTCCTTCGACCACGAAACTAACCGCTTCGAGATCGTCGCCAGTGGCACCGTCTCCTCCGATGGCTCCACCATCCGCAGCGACCCCGGCGTCGGTATCCCCGTCTCAGGTTGGGGGTGCAACTGCCCGCCTTATGCCGTCACGGGTACGTGCGAAAAAAACGATTGTCGTTGGATTCAGGATAATCTCAATCAACGATGTGCCCAAGATCAAGGCTCAGCAGGTGGGGCGTTGTCCTGCCAGTTGGCTTGTTTGGCTAACAACGAGTGCGATGACAACACCCCAGACTGGCTTCGTAACACGCACGCGACAACGGCTCAGAACCGTTCCGACAATATGAACATTATCGATCGATTCTGTCAAGCGATCCCCAGTTGGATACCGTACTTTTTCGGGGGCATACCAATCCGCTCAGGCGACGTGTGTATGTTTGTTCAAGGCAATCTCCATTTCGTCAATGACTTGGTACCGAGTTGGAACAGTGATTGCGACCAAATACGCGACGACGAACATGACGATTTTCTTGATAACACACTCGTTCCGTGCCTTTCCCAAAATCCTGACCTGAGCCCGCTCGGTAGATTCGGTGCCCGGCGTGTTGTTCCGGCTATGGCGAGAGTTACCCGTGAAATTATCCAGTTGTTGTGCGATCGCAACGCAACACGGGGTGGTTTGTCCTTTCCTGTCTTGCCACCTCCACTGACCCGTGATCAACTGTTTGTACAAGAGTTCGATGATCAACTTCCGTTGCGAGTTCGAGTCGCTGATGGTCGGTTTTTTCTGAATGTTGGCGAAACTATTCCACTCCGTGTTACCAAGCGCAACCCAGACGGTACCGAAACCGACCTCACGGACCCCGCCACCGGTACGTTGTATTTCGCCGTCACTACGACATTTTTACCCGTCGCGCAGATTGACGCCCAAGCACTCATGACAATCACCGCAACGACAAGTCCCTTCGTCTCGCTCACGCCTGTGCTCTATGTAGTCGTGCGTAACGGTCAGGACTTCGGACTTGGTCAGTTTGCCCTCACCGACATGGATTCTGATAACGACCTGGTTGTGGACTCTGTCGAACTGCGGAACGGATTCGATCCGCTCACACCGAACGACTTGGCCGAAGACGCCGATGGTGATGGCCTCCGCAACGTCGATGAAATGTTCATGCTCACAGACCCGCATCTTCCTGACTCAGATGGCGACGGGTTCACAGACCTGTTTGAATCCGAGACCGGGTCAGATCCACTGAATGCTCTCAGCCGTTCTGGTATCGTACTGCGGGATGCAGAAGTTCTTGTCGGCGGGCAGTCGCAGATCATGGGCCGATCGCTGCGCTTCACAGTACGTAATATCGCGTCCCCTGATCGTGATCCTGTTGATTTCCGCGCCGATGACTTCGTTCGTGCCGTTGGAGTGAGCACTCGTGGCGGGCGTACACGCTACTTCTTCAGCGAACCCTTCCAGTTCGTCCAAGGCGAAAACTTCGTCATACCTAGCCTAACGGTCACAGAGACGCCGCCTGCTCTGGCTCAGTCTATCAGAATCGAATCCGCTCAAGCAGTTCTCGAACCGGGACAAACTTCGCAGTTGAGCGTGATTGGCACCCTTGCCGACGGATCGACTCGTGATTTCTCACGCCGTGTCGATTGGACGACATACCGCTCTTCAAACACTAGTATTGTTCGTATAAGCGATGATGGCCTTGTCACTGCCCACGCCGTCGGCACCGCCTTCATCACCGCCTCCAACGACGCCGCTACCGCCGTCCGTCGAATCTTCGTCACCGAGTCCGCACGTCACACGACCGTCCAAGGCTTCGTCTTCAACGACATGAACCAGCCCGTCTCCGGCGCCATCGTTTCCGCCGACGTCGTCGGCGGCTCCGCCATCACTGGCCCCAATGGCCGCTTCTCGTTCCCGGTCACGTACCTCCCCGACGACTCCGTCCTCCTGCGAATCACCGCCACGGCCGTTGTGCAAGGTCTTTCTCGTGTCGCCGTTGCCTTCGATCTCCCGCCCATCAACAACGGCATCACCGACGCCGGCATCCTCACCCTTCGCCCACTCTGCAACCCCGAATGGGCCGCGGGCTTCGACGCCGCTGGTTTCGACGGCAGTGTTCTCTCCATGATCACCGTCGGCCCCAACACCGGCATCGAGCCGGGCGTCTACGCCGCCGGTGCTTTCACCACCGTTGGCGGGCAAGGCTCCACAACCCTCAACGGCGTCGCTCGTTGGGATGGTTCCGCCTGGCGTCCCCTCGGGGCCGGGCTTAACGGATCCGTCCACGCACTCGTTCTCGTCACTACCCCTGCCGGGTCCGTCCTCGTCGCCGGCGGCGATTTCACAATGTCCGGCTCAACCCCGCTCGCCCGCGTCGCGCTCTGGGACGGCTCCGCTTGGAGCGCTTTGGGTTCCGGCATGAACGACACCGTTACTTCGCTGGCCGCCATCAACTCACCCGCCGGTGTCACGCTCTACGCCGGCGGTTGGTTCACGACCGCTGGCGGCGTCCCCGCCAGCCGCGTCGCCTCTTGGAACCCCGATG
>JBGSIF010000373.1:0-5738 GCA_041742635.1 Phycisphaerales bacterium | reverse complement strand
TTCACCGCGCCCGCCAGCCACAACCGCCGCACCGGATCGCGCAGCACCGCCGCGATCGCCGCCGGCTGCCCGCGGTTCCCCTCGCCCTGCTCGTGCAGCAACCAATGCTCCCACCGATCCGCGAACCGCTCGCTCGTCATCGCGTTCAGGTAATCACCATTGAACGACAACAACTTCTGCCGATCGAACTTCGCATTCGTCGTCCCGATGCGATCGATCGAGAACTGCTGCGCGAGGAATGCTCGATCAAACTTCTCCAGGTCTTTCCCGTCCGCCAGTTTCATCCCCGGGTTCCACCCCAGCAGCCCCAGGAAGTTCACGATCGCCTCGGGGATGTACCCCGCTTCGCGGAAGTCGGAGACTTCGATCTCGGGAAGTGCGACCCCCAGTTTCGACGCGATCCGTTCCGCCGTGTCCACCGAGTCGTTCTCTTTCGCAAGAAACGCCTGCACATCGGCCAATCCGATGCCCAGCATCTCCGCCGCCTGCTGATCGGTATTCCCCTTCTTGATCCACGCCTGCAACGCCTGCCGCGCCGCCTTCGCCTTGTCCCGCTTGCTCATCTTCGTCCCATCCATATTGAAGATGAGCGGCAGATGCGAATACTGCGGAACACGGAACGCCCCGCCGCCGTGCTCCGCCAGCCGCGTCAGCGCCTTCTGCAGCGCCACATGCCGCGGCGTGTTGTTCAAGTGCTCCTGCGCCCGCATCACATGCGTCACCCCCATCAGTTCATCATCGATCACCACCGCGAAGTGGTACGTCGGAAACCCGTCGGCTTTTCGCAGCACGAAGTCGTCGATCCCGCCCTCCCCGTGCTTGTAATGCACCCGCCCCAGCACGAGGTCATCCACGACGATGTCATCATCCGGCATCAGAAATCGAACCACATACGCCTTCCCGCTCGCATCCGCGTCCTTCATCGCCGCCAGCCTTGCCTCCGGCGTCGGGATCGCGTGATACGCCGCTCGGTCGTACCGGTACGTCTGCTTCGCGACGACCGCCAACTTCCGCTTCGCATCCAGTTCTTCCGAACTCTCGAACGCCGGGTACGCCCGCCCCAGCCGCACCAAATGCTCGATATACGCGTTGTAGATCGGCACCCGCCGGGCCTGAAAAAACGGCGCGACCCCGCGCGGATCCCCGCCCAGCGCGACTCCCTTGGTCCCTTGATCCCTCGATCTCTCGATCCCTCTCTTCAACTCCGGCCCCTCATCCCAGTCGATCCCCAGCCACGCCAGGTCTTCCATGATCCCCCGCGCCGACTCGTCCGACGACCGGGCCTGATCCGTATCCTCAATCCGCAGCAAAAAATGCCCGGCGTTCTTCTTCGCAAACGCCCACGAGAACAGCGCGGTCCGCGCGCCACCGATGTGTAGATGGCCAGTAGGCGACGGCGCAAAGCGTGTAACAAGAAGGCTCATGCCGGGATGTTATGCCGTCGTGCCCTTTCGACCGTTTTTCTCCTTTTATTGTCCCTCCAACTCCGTTCTTGTGCCTCTATCATTCTCCGTGACGCCCAATTCTCTCGATATCTCGACTCCCGCACCCATCCATTTTTTCGACCTGACCCCCGACGACCTCGCGGACTGGTGCAACCGGGTAAGAATGCCCCCTTTTCGTGCTGCCCAGATCATGGAATGGGTCTACGAAAAAGGCACCGCCGACCCCGCCGCGATGTCCAACCTCTCCAAACTCGACCGCCAGCAACTCGCTGCCCAAATCACCTTTCTCTCCGGCCAGACCGTCCGCCACCAAGTCGCCTCCGACGGCACCCAGAAACTCCTCGTCCAATGGGACGATTGGAAGGAGAAGGGATCGAGGGATCGAGGGATCGAGGGATCGAGGGAAGAAAAACAACAAGAAACGGGAAGTTTGAGCGTTCGCTCGCTGCCGCAGCACGGGCTGGCCGACGGGACGCCGCTCGACACATCACGCCAGACCGAATGCGTGATGATCCCGGTCGAGCAGGACGAAACGCACGCCAGCCGGCGCACGGCGTGCATCTCTTCACAAATCGGCTGCCCCGTCGGATGCCGATTCTGCGCCTCAGGACTTGGCGGGCTAGACGGCAACCTCACCGCCGGGCGGATCGTCGAGCAGGTCTGGCGACTCGGGCAGGTTCTGCGCGAGTCCCGCGACACCGTCGGTCGCGTCACAAACGTCGTCTTCATGGGCATGGGTGAGCCGCTGGCGAACCTGGCCAATGTTGTCAAAGCGGTTCGCCGGATTGCCACACTTTCGCCGCATGGGATGGGCATCAGTGCTCGAAAGATCACCATTTCAACGGTTGGGTTGCCCAAAGCGATCGAACGGCTCGCGGCGGAACTCGAACTCCCCGTCACCCTCGCCCTCTCCCTGCACGCGACGAACGATGAACTCCGCCGCCGACTGATCCCCTGGGCCGAGTACACCACGATCCCGGAACTCCTGTCCGCGTGCCAGAAGTGGTTCGAGAAGACGGGGCGGGAGATCACGCTGGAGTACATCCTGCTGGGCGGTGTGAACGATCGCCCGCAGCACGCGCAGGAACTGGCGACGCTCGCCGCGACGCTCCGGGCGAACGTGAACCTGATCCGGTACAACGAGGTGGCGGGGATCGAGTTTGTGCGTCCGGCGGACAACGCGGTCGCGGGATTTCAAGCGACGCTCCGTGAGCGCGGCGTCAACGCGCACATCCGCGCAAGCCGCGGGCGCGACATCGCCGCCGCGTGCGGACAGTTGCGTCACGAATCCGCGGGGGCGAAGCACCGGTAATGCGTCGTGGCTCGGGCCGCCCCGCATACCATGCCCCGATGGATTTACAACCGCTTCCCCAGCGATCCGCAGCGAACCCGGAGCACATCGAGATCATCGAGCCGCTCTGTGCGGTGTTCCGCCGGAAACTGCGGAGCGTCGGGCTGAAGTACACCCCCGAGCGGGCGCAGATCCTCGACATCATCATCCAGATGGACGACGTCTTCCAGGCCGACCAACTGATCGACCGTTTGAAAAAATCACGGCTTCGGGTGTCGAAAGCCACGGCGTACCGCACGATCAAACTCCTCGCGGACGCGGGCATTATCCAGCAAGTCCTGTTCGACGCCGATCAGGCGCATTATCAACTCGCCTACGGGAATCGATCCAGCGGACTGTTGATCCGTATCGATACGAAAGAGATCACCCCGATCGATGTGCCCGAACTCGCGGCGTGGCGCGACCGGATCTGCCGAGAGCGGGGACTGCGCCCGGAAGGGCACCGGTTCGTCATCTACGCCAGCGCGCAGTAACACCCAGCCTACGAGTGGATGCATGTCGAACTGAACCGCCGCGCGTCTTCGATCGGTCGAATCGACGACTTTGTGCGCTAAATATTGGCGATTGCCGCTGGATCGACCAGCACGGCGGGGTCGATCTCATATCGAAGGAACGGCGGGCGCTTCAGCCCCGTGATGCACCGCCACAACGGTTTTTCGCCTTGCTCGCTGAACCACGCTCGGAACTGCCCGCGCGGATCTTCGGCGTACACATCGAGCGAGGGCGCACCAATGAAGACCAGCCGCTGAATCACCAGCCGGTCCTCGCTCACGTACTCGGATTCCGCGCACACCCCGGCGAGCGCATCAACCAACCGAGAGAACGCACTCGGGTCCGAACGCAGCATCACATGTGCGTCGTGCCAGATGAAGAAGCGCCGCTTGCACGACGCGCTTTCGAGGCTCTGGCGGATGGCATCGACAACCCCGCCGTCGCCTTCGATCACCCGGCGAATGTGGTCATTCCCGATCGCGCGCTCGAGTTGCGCACAGAAGGTGTACCGATCCGTCATTTTGGAGCCGTGGAACTGGATCACTTGGGTGTCACGCAACGCAAAGAGATGAGCCGCGACCTGGGCACCAAACAGGGCACGATCCGTCGGCGACCGCGACCACGCGACAAGGTGCTTTTCTTCAAGCAACTGACCCGCGTCTAGGAGCCACTCGGCGGTTTGGGCAGGAGTTGACCCCGCCGCGGCACTACGACCCTTTGCCCTCGTACGAGTCGATTTCATAATACCCATTTTATCCAGTCCACCTAATTTGGTTGCTTGATCTCACACGAGGCAAGATAAAAACCCGAAAGACTTCTACGACTACGCTCATGCTGGCCAAAGTTTGCTGCAAAACAGCCACACTGGCCAGAAAAATCGATAATGTTTGCAAAAAGATAAGGATGCGCCAACGTAAAGTCGTCGGCACAGCAACCAAAACACAAACATAACAACCGGGCCGCGACGTTCGCTACTCGCCCGCCAACACAGTCGTGCGGTTGATCGAGTCGAACGAGACCGCATTGTTACGAACTGAATACGAACCGTCTGGGGTGCGAACAATCCAATCGACGGTCTCCGAGGCATCGGCACTCGTGCCCGACGGAGTGCCGCCGCGCGGCGCGCTCGCAAACGTCGCCGTGCCGCGCGCTATGTTTGCCGAAGGGTGCGAGGAGCCGTCCGACCGAACCCGGCGTTCCAATGCGATACGCGAGAGCGAGCCGACAGTACATGTCGCGCCGCTCGCCTCACGAACCCGAACGCTCACCCCGACGCCTGTCCGGATTTCGTGCCGCCCGCGAAGTTCTGTTGACACCGCCAGCGGCTGCCAAGGGCCGGGTTTGCCGTTCGATTCCTCGGTCACCCGGTATTGTGCCAGTGAGACATCGCCGACGATCGATTCGACGTTCAGCGTCACGACGTCAACCGCGACAAACTGTTGCCCGGCGATCCGGAACTCGCGGGGCGAGCCGATCGGTGGTACGGGCGCGGGAGCGATTGTGGGCGAACGCCCGGCAGCCGAGGCCGCGCCGGATTCACTTGGCCGAATCGGTGTTCCGGGGATCGCCGTACTCTTCAGTGGCACCGCTGGTGTCGCGGCTACTGCGGGCACCGCGGGCGGCGTTCCCGATGGTTCGCCCGCGGCATCGGCTCTGCCCGCTTCGATCGGAGGCAACGGCGCTTGGGCCGCGGCCTTCTCTTTCGATGGAGCCGGAGCGGGAACCACCTCGTGCGGCTTGCCACCTGCGCCGGCAATCGGGACGACCTCGCCAGCGCGCACCCGCTTCGCCGCTTCCATCAAGTTCTGCACCGGCTTGCGGGATGGCTTTGGATTCCCCACGGGGGGCAACGACTGCGCCGCCGCCGGCGGCACGACAACCATCAGCCCCAGCATCATCACCCCAGCCGCCAAACTCGCACCCAATCGTTCACGGCTCATGTGTGTCTCCTGTATCGGTCTCGGCGTGAAGAACGTCGGGCGTATCGGGACGCGGTGCAAAGGCACGCGCCAGCACCGCGAGCAGTTCCGGGCCGCTCAGCCCCCGATTCGCTCGCCACGACGCAGGAACGATCCCGAGCGACCTGCATCGAGCCAGCGGCTCTGTCTGCGTCTCCGAAGGCATCGCCCCAACAAGCATCGACGCCAACTCAGAGACCGTAATCGCGTCGCGCGGCTGCGGACTCCACGCCATCTCCACGATCCCGGCTTGCTTCGCAATCGCGGCCCGCTGCACAAACGTCGGCCCGCTCGCACCGAGTCGGGCGAGCAGCACCGCGTGGATCGTGTCGTCCTGCGAAACCAGTTCGCGGGATTCAAGTTCATCAAAAAAATCCAGTTGGTCCGCGCCGTTGCCGGGAAACGCTTCGGCGGCGGAGGCTTGGAGCCGCGGACGCTGCGCAACATCGGACGCGGGCGCACGCGAACTAGCCGGCGGACTCGGCCGGGCGG
>JBGSIF010000372.1:0-14100 GCA_041742635.1 Phycisphaerales bacterium | reverse complement strand
GAACGGGTCGGTCACGCTGCGGTTCGATGCGTGCGCCGACGGCGGCGGCGCGGGCGGGGTGGTCACGCTCGGGACCGTCGATGCCGCGGGCGTTATGAACAACGCCAACTCGCTCACGATTCTCGGCGATTCGCTGACCCTCAACGGCGATATCACGACTGCGGGTGCGGTGAACTTCGGCGACGAGTGCATCAATACGACAACGCTCGCCGCGGGCACGATCACGATCAACAACACGGCTGGTACGGACGGCGCGATCTCGCTCCGCAATGTGGGCGGCGACAACACGCTGGTGCTGGTCGGCGACGCCGCCAGTCCGATCAGCATCGTCAATGCTGATATCGATACACTGACCCTCATGTCCGGTGGGACCCTGAGTCTCTCAGGAACGATCCAGACGGACACGGCGCAGGACTACTCGAACGTGTCGAACATCGTGCTGCTCGCGGCGACGACGCTGACGGCGCAGTCCGATGTGATGGACCCGATGACACGGCAGGACATTACGCTCGACGCGGATAACGACGTCACGGGAGCGTTCGGGCTGAACGTGAACGGCGCGGCTGTTTCCATCGATTCGATCGGGCAGGGTGCCGGAGCGGACCCGACCTCGCTCACGATTAGCGCGACCAACGGGGTGACGCTGCTGGACGCGCAGGTCGGCGGTATCGTCGGCATCACGGCGACCGCGGGTGATGTTGAGATCGACGAACTTGATGCCGGCACCAATAACGTCACGGTTGTCGCCACTACGGGCGCGATCAACGAAACCGATCTCGATACCGAAAGCGATATTACCGGCGGCGTGGTGCAACTGACCGCGGACACCGGTATCGGATCCGCGTTCGGCGGGCTTGAGACTGTTTCGGCGTCGCTCGATCTGAACACCACGAACGTTGGTGCCAACATTGTCGTTACCGAACTCGATGCAATGGGCGAGATGACGACGGTGACCGCCACTACGGTCGGCGGCGATATCACGATCATCGACACGATGGGCGACATCTTGCTGGACGTCTTGAACGCCGGGATGGGCGGGACGGTGACTGTCACCGCGACGGCGGGCAGCATCCTCGACGATGTGAACGATACTGCGGCCGACATCATCACAACTGGTGCAACAAACCTGACGGCATCAACCGGGATCGGCACAGGCGCTGGTGGTGCGATCGATCTGGATGTGGCCACGGTGACGAACGCCAGCAGCGACACCGGCGGTGTGAACCTGACGATCCTCGACGCTGATTTGTCCGGCACAACGATCACGAGTGCTAGCGCGACGACGTCGGGTGATATTGTGGTCACGACGACGGCGGCGACGGGCGACGTGACGGTGAACGGTGTGAACACGAACGATGGGAATATTCTGGTCGCCATCGCCGATGGCAATCTGATCGTGGGCGGCGCGGGAGTAGTCGCTGATTCGGGGGCCGGGATGGACGGCACGAGCGACATCATCCTCGCGACGACAAACGGGAACATCGACGTGAACGCCGGTGTTATGGCGGAGGATGGCATCATCTCATTGGCCGCGGGTGACACGACGCTGCCGCTAACCAGCGGGCTCGTTAATGTGAACGCGAGCATCACGGCGGACACTGGCAGCATCGTGCTCGCGGGGAACGATCTGTCGATCGGAGCGGCGATTACCACCTTGGGTGATGTGACCCTGTCGGCGGCGGACGCCGGGAGCATCGGCGTGGGCAACGCGACGGTGATGCCGGGGCTCAATATCGATAATGCAGAACTCACGAATATCACCGCCGGGAATCTGACGATCTCGACGACGGGCGGTGACGGTGATATCACGATCGATGGTGTGACGACTAGTGTGGATGGCATCTCAGGGTTGGTCAAGTTCCTGGCGACGGGCGGGGACAACCAGATCACGTTCTCGGGTGCGGCGTCCCAGTTCCGATCACTCAGCGCATGCTCGGACAACGGGATTTTCATCGATTCGGCGTCGATCCCGTTCACGACGGTTGGTGCGTTGACGCTCGATGCCGATACGGACAACACCGCCGATATGGGTGTCAACAGTGACAGCATCGTGTTTGGTGCCGGAGTGACGGCGCTCGAGTCCGCCGGCGACCTAACGTTGCTTGCGTGCAACGGCATGATCGTCGCGCCGGCAGGGCTGAGCCTGGAATCCGCAGGAATACTGACGCTTGGCGGCGCGATGAGCGTCGGGTCGCTGTCGCTGAACTCGGATAACGGGCTTACGATCACGAAGAACATC
Organism: Phycisphaerales bacterium; assembly: GCA_041742635.1. Lineage (GTDB taxonomy): Bacteria > Planctomycetota > Phycisphaerae > Phycisphaerales > UBA1924 > JTS-AC122. Next base: position 11,861 of record JBGSIF010000372.1, on the reverse strand, counting down.
ACGTCGGCCGGTGCGATTGACATCAATGCCGACGCGAACGCCGACGGAGCCGGGACGCTTACGGTGAGCATGGGAGCGGCTGTGACGGCGAACGACGCGCCGATCACGATCACGGCCGCTGATATCGATATCACGGCTGGGTTCATCAACGCGGGCAACGCCCTGATGACACTCAACGCGTCTGTGCCGATCAACGCGCAACTCGGCGGGCTGGATGCTCCTGGCCTGTTCAGCATCTCTGAATCCGAAGCGCCGAACTTCACGGCAAACGGCTTCACGGTCAACGTGGACGGCGATGTCACGATCGATGGGTTCATCGCGTTCGACCCGGCCGGGATGCTCGGCACGATCTCGGGTCTGTTCACAGTGAATGCGGGCGGCACGATTGATATCACCGGCGCGGAATCGTTCTTCGATTCGCTTTCGCTTATGGGCGAGGATTTGAATATTGGTTCGGGCGGCTCGATCATCGCCGTGAACGATGTGACCATAGGGCGAGGATCGGTCGGGTCCATCGGGCTTGGCGACGCGACCGGCGCCATGACGATCACCGGGGATGAACTGGCGCTGATCCGTGCCCAGAACTTGACGATCGGCGGCGCGAACGTCACACGCATCGATGTTGATAATGTCATCGGTACCAACACCGAGAACATCTCCGGCACGGTCACGCTCGACGCCACACGAGACGACGCCGTGATTTCGTTCCAGGGCGCGGCGTCTGAGTTCCGCCGATTGACGGCACGAGCGGACGACGGCATCGCGGTCGATGCCGATGTGTCGACATCAGTCGGCGACCTGCGGCTTGAAGGCGACGCGGACAACGCGATGGACACCGCCGACTCGATCGCTATTTCGGACGGGCGCGTCCTGTCGGCGGGGATCGCACTGATACTCGACGCCACGTCGGGCGGGATCGACGGTGCGGGAATCACAAACCTGGTTGCGGTGCAGGGGATCGTTATCAACGACAGCCTCACTTCCGAGGGCGTGCTCACGATCAACTCCGACTTGAACGCCGACGGCTTCGGCACGCTCACCTTCCTGACCGGCACGACGAACTCGACATCGAACGACAATGTGTCGATCACGGCGGCGAACGTCGTTATCAACGGAACGCTGAACGCGGGCACGGGCGAGATTTCGATTGTGCGGAGTTCCGCTGGAGCCGCGCGTCTGGGCGGGATCGATCCCGGCGCGGGCGTGCTGTGGGTGGATAACGCAGAACTCGGTCGCTTGACCAGCGTTGGCTTCACGTTCGGCGGTGGGCTTGCGACGCTGGTAGAAGTTGACGGCGTCACCACCGGCGGTGCGCCGGGGATCACGGGAACGACCCGCATCTCGGCACTCGGTACCGAGGGGCAGGTGCGGTTCATCAACAACGACTCGAGTTTCCGCACGCTGAACGTTCAGGCGAACGACGGTGTGCTTGTTAGCCGTTCGCTCAGTACGACGCAGGGCATCATCGAGATGAACGCCGATGCGAATGCTGATATTGATACGGTCGATAGCATCCGGCTGGCCGAGAGTGTGAACCTGAATGGTGCATCGGGCATCTTCTTGAGCGCGAGCGGCGGGTTGCAACTCGACGGCGCGTTTGGTACGTCCAACACGCTGACGGCCGGGAGCGACGGTGATATCAGCGTTCCGATTCTTTCGGCCCCGAGCGGGTCCGGGATCACCATCAGTGCGCAGGGCGATGTCATCTTGATCGGCGGGAGCATCGGCGCGGGCACGCTGATCGTCACGGCGGACTCGGACAACGATGGGTCCAACTCGCTTTCATCTCGCGGACAGATCGTGCGGGCGGGGAACGTGCTCTTCTCCGGCGGCGGCACGGGCACCGGCGACACGATCGAACTCTTCTTTGACGTGAGTTCCGACGGCGCGATCGTGCTCCAGAACGCCGACACGGTCACGATCGGCGGCAGCGTCGATCCCGAGGTCAACCTCACCGCGAGCAATGGTTCGATCGATATCTTGTCCAACATCGGGGTTATTCGCCTCGATGGGGACGACGCGACCACGAACACGTTTACCAACGCGAACGGCTCGATGAGTTTCGCGCCGATCGTTGCGACGAACGACTCGAATCTCCGGTTCGTTTCGAGCGGGGTAGCGTCGATCAGCACGATCGACCTGAACAACGGCAACTTCATCGCCGACGCGGGGTTGTCCAATGTTGCCGCGAACTCGGCGAGTATCGAGGCGATGAACATCACGATCAACCGTGAAGTCACGACTCAGAACAGTGGCACGTTCACGGTGGTCGTGAACAACAACGGTGTGTTTACAGCCGATCCGGCGGCGATGTTCAACCTTGACGGTGCGTTCGCTCAGACCGAGGGCGCGATGTCTGATGCCACAGTCAACTTCGCCGGATCGATCACGACAACGAACGACAATATCTCGTTCGCCTCGCCGGTCCGTGTGCGCGGCACGAACGTGACCATGAATACCGGGGTCGGTACCGGGAACATCGCGTTCATGGACACGATCGACGGGCAGGTTGCGGGCGTGACGGACCTTACTCTTATCGCAGGCTCGGGCAACGTGAACTTCGCATCGTCGGTTGGTGCCGGGATTGATGGGTTGCTCGACGTCCTTACCATCCAGAGCGCGACGAACGTTACGTTCACCGGCGCGGCGTTCTTGAACGCCCTGGTGCAGACGGCTGGCACCGGCACGACGACGTTCAACAGCACCCTGATCGCGCAAGGCGCGCAAGGGATCGACCTGAACGGCAACATCTTCGTTTTCAACGAGAACGTTGTCACGATCAACGGCACCAACGGCGGGTTCGCGCTGACCAACTCGGGCGACGCCACGTTCGTCGCTGGTAAGTCGTATCAGTTTGAGGGCGCGTTTATTCAAGACGGCGTCGGGCGTGTGCTTCTTGGCTCGGGCATCTCAACCGACAACGACGCGATGTCCTTCGCGGGTCCGGTGGTGATCAGCAACGACATGACGCTCTCGACCGCCGGCGGGGCGATGTCGTTCTCCGGCACGGTGAACGATTCGACGGCGGGTATGCACAACCTTCGCCTCGACGGTGGCGGTACCGGCGATATCACGTTCAACACCGGTTCGTCGGTCGGTGTGACGAGTCCGTTCCGCTCGTTCCGTGCGAGCGGCCAAGATGTGTCGGTCCGCGAAGTCCGAACTGCCGGTGGCGATATCACCCTGCTTCCGCTGCTCACTCTGACCGATGTGGATACCACCGCGGACACCGGCCTCGGGAACATACCGGGCACGCTGCGCGGGCAAGACCTGCGTCCCAGCGGCGTGCTCACCATCAATGGGAACCTGATCACGACCGGCGGCGGTGTCGTCCGGCTCGCCCAGAGCATCGATGGAGGCAACATCGTCGATAACAATGGGCACCGTCTGATGGATACGGTGGGGATCTCGTCGGTCGCAACGATCGTCTTCGGCGATATTAATCTTGATAACGGTGCCGCGGGTGGAACGTTCCTCATCGATTCCAGCGGTGATATTCTGTTCGGCCAGTTCGAGAAAGTGGCGGTCTTCGGTTCACTCACGTTGGTGACGCCGGGCACTGTTACGCTGACCGATGTTTCGGCGACGAACGAACTGCGAGTCACGGCGGGCACGATCCGGTTCCAGTCCCGTCCGCCGGCGTTCCTGGTCGATCCCACCAACTTGATCAACGGCGAACTCAACCGGATGAACCCGGATAACGGCCCGAGCATTGTTGCTCGGAACGCGATTGTTCTTTCCGGTCTGATTGCAACCGATGGATCGGACACGGTCCCGACATTCGGCTCGACGCGGAGCACCGACGTCACCGGTGCCACCGGGTTCATCCCGCTCAGCATTTCAAACGTTCAGATCCCGACGCCCAACCGTCTGCGGTTTGCAGACCCAAGCCTGGGGCTGACGGCGCTCACGGTCAACGCATCGGGCGTGGGCAACTTCCCGCTGGCGGCGGCGCTGCCGCGTGAAAACCGATTCGAGGTTTCCACTGATGTCACGGTCGGCAAGGCGCAGCGCGAAGTGCTGCAAGCGATGCAGATTTACGCCCGAGACTTGACCGCGGAAGAACTGCAAGATTTCCTCACCGGGCGATCGTTCTACAACGATGCCGAACGCGGGTTGGCGCCGGATTCGGTTGCGTCGGACAACGAGGTTACGGTCAACCGGCTCTCGCCGCCTTTGGTCGAGCGGCTTGTCGGCCCGTACCTGCGGGTTTTCTACAAGCCCAAGACCGACCCCGTAACGGGCGAGCAGCGGCTGACGATCGACGAAAACGGCGGCGAACGTTCACGGGCCGACGTGAAGGACATCCTGACCAAGGCACTCACGCGATTCATGGGCGATGCGACCGGAACACCCGATCCGCTGGCGTTCCGAGACTACCTCGAGAACACGCCGGCCGAAGAGGAAGCGTTCTTCATCGTGCAGAATCTGGGCGAGTTCCTGACTGAACTGCAGTTGCTTGGGCTTGGGCCGCGTGAGGAATCGAACGCCCGGAAGGCGGTGTTCAATCCGATCCGCCCGAGCAAGTTCACGAATCCTGCGCAGTTCGAGCAACTTTTGCTGGGCGAAGTCGAGGCTGTCAGCGCCGAGTAGGAGTGTGTGTGGTCCTGGGCCAGGAATAGTCGAGATTAGTCCGCGTCTTCGGTTAGTTTCATCGGTGGTCTTGTTTGCTGTTTCGCGTGCCTTGATTACCCTATGGGTTCCGACATTCATCATGGGCAAAGCCAACGTCGAAAAACTCCTTCAGCCGATCACGCCCGAAAAAGCCTCGGGCGATGATTTGTCGTATGACCCTGCCTTGCTGGAACTCGAACGCATCGTTCCCGGGACTGAAGAGCAGCAGATCGGGACGACGTTTGTCGCGGCCGAGGAACCCAACTGGCGTGACGTGACGGACATGTCGATCGAGTTGCTCGGGCGGTCCAAGCACCTGCGGGTGTGCCTGTACCTTGCGGTTGGGCTTCTCAAAATCGAAGGTTTGCCGGGATTGCACGACGGATTTGTGGTGATCCGGGGCGTTCTCGAGCGGTTCTGGGACAGTGTGTATCCGCAGCTGGACCCCTCTGACAATAACGATCCGCTCGAGCGGATGAACATCATCTCACAGATCGCCGTTACAACGGGAACGCCGGGTGATCCGATCCGGTTGTGCGAGCGAGTGCAGACGTGTCCGGTGACAAACTCGCGGCAGTTTGGCCGTCTGACAGTACGGGAACTGATGGTTGCGAGAGGCGACCTGCCGGTGCCCGAGGGCGGGAAAGCGGTCGATGCCGCTGCGATCGAAGGTGCGTTTCGAGATACACCTCGTGAAGAAGTGGAAGCGACCTACGCGGCGGCAAACCAGATACTGGAACACGTTGGAGCGATCGACACATTCTTGGATGAGAAAGTCGGGGTCGGGCGTGCGCCGGATTTGAAGACGTTTGTGAGTGCCGTGAAGGACGCGATCAGGTGTATGCAGCCTCATTGGGCACGGGTGACGGGTGGGACCGACGGCGGCGCGGGCGATACGACGGGCGCTGGCGGGGCCGGAGGTGCTACCTCGGGCGACGCTGGCGGGAGTGGGGGGGGTGGTGTTCGGCTATCGGGTGACATCTCCTCACCGGCCGATGTTTTGGTTGCGTTCGATAAAATTTTCCGGTATTATGAACAGCGAGAAGTGTCCAGCCCCGTGCCGCTCGTGTTGCGTGCGGCTAAGAAACTGGTTGGGAAAAACTTCGGGGAGATCGCCAAACGCCTGCCACCGGACGCCATACGAACTGTTGAAGAGATCGCACGAGAAGAAGTCAACTGAATATCCTGCTGAGGTCCGGATGTCGCACGAAGAGTGCGGCGACGGAATCTGAGTGGTACCGCTAGCGAAAGGACGGAAATGGCCAAGCAGAGTTCTCAGAAGTTCATCGCCCGCAATCGAGCACCCCGTGTCCAGATCGAGTATGACTTGGAGGTGTACGGCGCGGAGAAGAAGATCAATCTCCCGTTTGTGATGGGTGTCATGGCGGACTTGTCCGGCAAACCCGCGGAGGCGTTGCCCGGTGTTCAGGACCGCAAGTTCTTGGAGATCGATACCGATAACTTCGACGAACGCTTGAAGGCGATGAAGCCGCGGGTGGCGTTCAATGTTCCGAACACCCTGACGGGTGAGGGGAACTTGGCAGTTGATATTACGTTCGAGAGCATGGACGATTTTTCTCCCGCCGCGGTGGCACGGAAGGTGGAGTCGCTGAACACGCTGCTGAATCAGCGCACGCAGTTGGCGAATCTGTTGTCGTACATGGACGGCAAGGGTGGAGCGGAGAAGTTGATCGCAGAAGCACTTGCGAACCCGGCGTTGATGCAGGCTCTGGCCGCCGCACCCAAGCAGGAGGAGACGAACAATGGCTGAAGCGAATCCGCAGACGCAGGCCGCGGCAGGAACGCAGGTCGCCGAGATCAGCGAGTTTGAAAAACTGCTGTCCAAAGAGTTCAAGCCCAAAACGGATGACGCCAAGAGTGCGATCACCACCGCGGTGCAGACGCTCGCGCAGCAGGCGCTAGCGGGCACGAAGATCATCCCCGGCGAGTCGATTAAGACGATCGAGGCGATCATCGCCGCGATCGATAAGAAACTCACCGAACAGATCAACACGATCATGCACCACGAGGATTTTCAGAAACTGGAGAGCGCGTGGCGTGGGCTGAACTATCTGGTCAGCAACACCGAGACGGACGAAACGCTGAAGATCCGTGTGCTGAACATCTCGAAGGTGGATGCCGCCAAGACGGTCAAGAAGTTCAAAGGCGCGGCGTGGGACCAAAGCCCGCTCTTCAAGAAGTTGTACGAAGAAGAGTTCGGTTCTCCAGGTGGCGCGCCGTATGGGTGCTTGGTGGGGGATTACTACTTCGATCACAGCCCGCCGGATGTCGAGATGCTGTCTGGGATCGCGCAGATCTCGGCGGCGATGCACGCACCGTTCATCGCGGCGGCGAACCCCGCGCTGATGAACATGGATTCATGGCAGGAACTCTCGAACCCACGCGACCTGACCAAGATTTTCGGCACGGCGGAATACGCGGCATGGCGGTCGATGCGTGAGTCGGACGACGCGCGTTACGTTGGCTTGGCTATGCCGCGCTTCCTTGCACGCCAGCCGTATGGTGCGAAGTCGAACCCCGTTGAGGAGTTCGCCTTCGAGGAAGACACTGCCGGCGCGGATCACAGCAAGTTTGTCTGGGCCAACGCCGCATACGCGATGGGTTTGAACATCAACAAGGCCTTCAAGACCTACGGGTGGTGTTCACGGATCCGCGGCGTCGAATCCGGCGGCATGGTCGAAGGGTTGCCGGTGCATACGTTCCCGACCGACGACGGCGGGGTTGACATGAAGTGCCCGACCGAAATCGCCATTACCGATCGGCGTGAGGCCGAACTGGCACGCAACGGGTTCATGCCGTTGTCTCACTGGAAAAACACCGATTATGCGGTCTTTGTGGGTGCGCAGTCACTGCACAAGCCGGCGGAGTACGACGATCCGGACGCGACGGCGAACGCCAACCTCGGCGCGCGTCTGCCGTACCTGTTCTCGACCTGCCGCTTTGCCCACTACCTCAAGTGCATCGTTCGTGATAAAATTGGTGGTTTCAAAGAGCGTGCCGACATGGAACGGTGGCTGAACAACTGGATCATGCAGTATGTTGAGCCGGACCCGGCGAATGCGACCGAAGATGCGAAGGCCCGGCGTCCCCTCGCCGCGGCGGAGGTCAAGGTCGAAGAGATCCCAGGTAATCCGGGATACTACAGTTCCAAGTTCTTCCTGCGCCCTCATTATCAACTCGAAGGTTTGACGGTTTCTTTGCGTCTTGTTTCCAAACTCCCGTCGGCGAAAGGAAAGTAATCCCTCGCAACATCTGTTGCGGTGTACATCGTATCTTTACTCGGTCACACCGAGGCACGGCGCGCCATGGAAGCGATGCCGACCACATGCTCTATACGGTCGCACCAGCGCCCGCTCGTCCGCACCTCGTGCATTCAAGCACACTCTTAGAACGGAGAATGACCAATGGCAGTTGACATGTTCCTCCAGATCGAAGGTATCAACGGCGACAGCACCGACTCCAAGCACCCCAAGTGGATCGAGATCCTCTCGTACACGCACTCGATCGTCCAGGCTACGGGCGGTGCGGCGAGCGCGCAGGGAACTCACGCCGGCGGTCGGGCCGATTTTTCCGACTTCTCGCTCGTGAAGCGGCTGGACTCGGCGTCGCCGACGATTATTAAGTACGTCTGCGATGCGAAGCCGATCCCGAACATCTACTTTGAGTTGTGCCGGGCGATGGGCGAGAAGACCTGCTTTATGAAGTACCATCTGATCGACTCGATCATCGCTTCGTACCGCCCGAGCGGCCATTCGCAGGGCGAAGACCATGTGCCGCTCGAAGAACTCTCGTTCCGTTTCGGCGACATCAAGTTCGAGTACACCCCGACCGATCCCCGTTCGGGTGGCAAGGCCGGCCCCTCCATCAAGTCGGGCTGGAGTACGATCGAGAACAAGCCCCTCTAATAGCATCTACGCATCTTCACTTTGTAATAAAAAACCCGCGCCTCGGCGCGGGTTTTTTGTTGTTCTATCCGTCTTTCAGTTTCAGCGATTGACCGACGACCCGCATTGATGTGCGTGCAGTGGGATCCTTCGCCGGTCCGGCTTCTTGTGTTTGTGTTGAGTGTATTACTCGCAGTTGTGGAAGAAATCGCTGATGAAGTCGAAGAAGTCCTGGCTGTTGATGAAACCGTCGCTGTTGAAGTCGGACGAGGGATCGAGCGCGAAGAAGACATTAAGGAAGTCGAAAAAGTCCTGTGAGTTGAGGAAGCCGTCGCGGTTGAAGTCCGAGGGCGGGCTGATGGCAAAGCGGACTTCGCCGAGGTAGATGACGAAGGAGGTAAGGGTGGGGTCAGCCGTAGCGGGGAGCGACTGAGAGGCGAACTCTCCAAGGAGCGTGCCAGCGGTAATGAAGACAGAGTTGATGCAGTTTGGCTGCCAACCGTTGACGGGTGTGACAGTGAGGTTGCCGGTCAGGGTGGCAGAGCCGGAGACGTTGAGCCGTCCGATGTCAGAGGGTGTGGTGCCGCGGACTTGAACGGTGACGGCGGCGGCTGCGGCCATCGTGAAGTTGCCGGTGATGGCCAGCGTGTTCCCAGTGCCGAGGGTGATCGCGCCATTGTTCTGGAAAGTTCCGCCAGCGGGAGTGACGGTGAAGGTACCGCCGCCGGCGGTGGAGAAGGTGCCGTTGTTAGTGCTCAGGGTGGCGAGGGCGGGGAAGGAACTCGGGCCGCCGACGGTGACGCTCGCGTTGTTGGTCGTGATGATCGGGCTGCTCGGGAGGGTGATGGAGGCGGTGCCGGCCGCGATCCAGGTACCCCCGGTCAGTTGGGCGTTATCGACGTTGGTGACGGCGGTCACGCTGATGGCAATCGAGCGGGCGGCGGCTTCGCTGGCGATGGTGCCGTTGTTCGTGAGCGTGGCGGCGTTGGAGTTGCTGATCGTGAGCCCCCCGCCGGAACCGGGCGCGACGCGGATCACTCCGGTGGGCGCGATGGTGAGGGTGCCGTTCCCGCCGGAGGCACCGCGGATGGAACGGGAGCCCGGCGCGGCCCCCTCGACGATGACCGAGTCGTGCAAGGTGTACCCCGGGGCGAAGTCGATCGCGGCAGCGTTCGCGGTGAGACGAGCGGTGCCGAAACGAGTGCTGCCGATGACCCGCACCGACACACTGGTTGCGTCCATGAGCAAGTCCCCGGTGATCTGCACATCGGTGAGGTTGCCTGCACTCGTTGTGAAGACGAATCGGTTGGTGGCGTCCATCACGATGCTGCCGCCGGTGACGCTGCCGCCCAAGAGGTTCCACGATCCGGTCGCGGGCGAGAACGTGAACGTGTTGCCGGCGTTGTTCATCATGCCCGTGAGGTTTACCGTGCCGCCACTGCGGACGAGCGTGAATCCGGTCGCGATAAAGGTGCCACCGAGGGTGACGGTCGCGCTGGTCATGTTGATCGTGCCGGGGCTGGACCACATCCCGCTGATGCTGACGACAGAACCTGACTGGGCGAGTACCGTGCCCGCCGCGGCGTTGGTGAAGTTGGTTGGCGAGATGTCCAGCGTACCGGCGACGGATTGCAAGGTCGCGTTGTTGGTCACGGTGCCGTTGTTGAAGAAGATCGTGCGGCCGGTGGCCTCGGCGGAGATGAGCCCGTTGTTGATGAGCGTCAAGACGTTGGAGTTGTTAATGGTAAGCCCGCCGCCCGAACCCGCAGCGACGCGGATGACGCCAGACGGCGCGATGGTCAGCGTGCCGGTGCCGCCGACCGCGCCACGGATGGTGCGATTGCCGGTGGCCGCGCCTTCGACGACGACGAGATCCTGCAAGATGTACCCCGGCGCGAAATCGATAGACGCCGCGTTGGCGGTGAGCCGGGCCGCGGTGAACCGTGTTGTTCCGCTGGCACGGATGCTGGCGCTGGTGGCATCGACGACGATTTCGCCGGTGACTTGCACATCGTTGAGCCCACCGCTGCTGGTCGTCGGGATGAGCCGATTGGCCCCATCGAAGACGACGGCCCCGCCGTTGACGGTGCCGCCGAGCAGGTTCCAGGGACCGAGGGCGGGCGTGAACGTGAAGGTATTGCCGGTGTTGTTGAGGGTACCGGTGAGGTTGACGGTGCCCGCGGTGCGGTTGATGATCCCGGCGGTCGAGAGCGTGAAGGTGCCCCCGAGGTTGAGCGTTGCGGCGTTGATGGTGATGGTGCCGTCGGTGTTGGACCAGTTGCCGCCGATCGTTATGGTTGCGCCGGGCTGTGCTGAGAGCGTCCCCGCCGCGGCGTTGGTGAAGTTCGTGGGCGTGATGTCCAGCGTCCCGGCGATGGCCTGGATTGTCGCGTTGTTCGTCACGGTGGTGTTGTTGAAAGAAAGTGTGCGACCGACGGCCTCGGCGGAGATGAGCCCGTTGTTGATGAGCGTCAACACGTTCGAGTTGTTGATGCTCAATCCGCCGCCCGAACCCGCGGCGACGCGGATGACGCCGGTGGGAGCGACCGTAAGGGTGCCGGTGCCACCGACGGCACCGCGGATGGTGCGATTGCCGGTGGCTGCGCCTTCGACGACAACAAGGTCCTGCAAGACGTAGCCCGGAGCGAAATCGATCGAGGCGGCGTTGGCGGTGAGTCGGGCCGCCGTGAACCGTGTCGTGCCGCTGGCACGGATGCTGGCGCTGGTGGTGTCTACGACGATTTCGCCGGTGACTTGGACGTTGCTCAGCACGCCGCTGCTGGTCGTGGGAATGAGACGGTTGAGCCCGTCGAAGACGACCGAGCCGCCGGTGATGCTGCCCCCGAGCACGTTCCACGAGCCGATGGCGGGCGTGAAGGTGAACGTCACCCCGGTGTTATCTAGCGTGCCCGTCAGGTTAACGGTGCCGCCGGTACGGTTGAGGGTGCCGGCGGCTGCGAGCGAGAAGGAGCCGCCGAGGTTCACTACCGCGCCGTTGACCGTGATGGTGCCGGTGTTGAACCAGTTGCCGGAGATGGTCAGAATCGTGCCGGGCTGGGCCGAGACCGTGCCGGTGCTCTCGTTGGTGAAGTTGGTCGGCGAGATGTCCAGCGTGCCGGCGGTGACTTGCATCGTCGCGTTGTTGGTCGCGGTCGTGTTGTTGAACGTCAACGTTCGACCGGTGGCCTCGGCGGAGATGAGCCCGTTGTTGATGAGCGTCAAGACGTTCGAGTTGTTGATGCTCAGTCCGCCGCCCGAACCCGCGGCGAGGCGGATGACACCCGTCGGGGCGATGGTCAGCGTGCCGGTGCCGCCGACGGCGCCGCGGATGTTGCGAGTGCC
>JBGSIF010000371.1:0-6872 GCA_041742635.1 Phycisphaerales bacterium | reverse complement strand
CCGCAGCCCAGGGAATCAACCGCGTGGGGACCGAGCGCGGGGACGTGTTCGGCCCGGACGCGGCTGGCGTAGCCGTCGCCGGCGGAACGTTCGTGGACCGCTGTAGGCTCGAAGGCGACCAGCCCGTCGGCACCCATGGTGAGCATCGCGGCGCGTGAGCCAGTCTTGCGCAACAGGCGCCAAGCGAGTGTGGGGAGGCTTTCACTGTGTGCCTGGAAGATGGAGCGAACTTCGGCTTCGCTGGGGCAGAGCAGGTCCATGGAGTGCATCTGTCGCAGCCCGGATCGGCGGCCCGATACATCGCCGGCCAACACGCGGGCGCGCGGGCGCAGTTCGCGGCAGAGCGTCGAGATCAACCCCGGCGAGAGCAGCCCAAGCCCGAAGTCAGCGATGATCGCGGCGTCAAGCCCTGCGTCGGCATTGCCCGCCGCGTCGATCACCATGGCAAGCAGTTGCTCGTGCGTAGCGGCGTCGAGCGCGATCGGCTGCACGAGGTCGAGTTTCATGACCTTCTGCGCCCCGACGAGGAAGCGCTGTTTTTCAGGGAGTGAGTGCCCGGTCTCGATGCAGCGAACATCCACGCCTTCGATGGAGAGGCGCCCGACGAGGTCGGCGGCGAGTTCGCCATGGGCACAACCGGTGATGAGGATTGGCTCGGCACCCATTGCGGCGAGGTGTCGCGCGATGATCGCCGCGCCGCCAAGGTAGGTGCGGCGCTCGAGCGGGCGGAGGGTCATGATGGGGCTTTCGCCCGCGACATCGGGGGTGTCGCAGAGGAAGTAGGTATCGATGATGGTTTCGCCGACGACGAGAACGCGCTTGCCGCGGAAGGAGCCGACGAGTTGGGTGAGTCGTTCGCCGGAGAGGTGGTCGGTGGAGAGGAGTTGACGCAGACGCTTGTTGTAGGGATCGACAGAGTGTTCGAGGGAAGCGATGAGCGCGGTGCTACTGAAGACGACGTCGCCGGAGGTGAACACAACCCGCCCGCCGTGGGCTTCGACGGCGTCGCGTTCGGCGTGGAACCGTGGGTCCGTGTTGGTTTCGTATTCGCTGCCTTTGACGTAGACGTCGGGCTGGGTTTCAATAAGGAGTTCGACGGCGGTAGGCCGGTCTTCGATGTAAACCCAATCTACGAAGGAAAGGGCAGCGAGGTTTTCGGCGCGGAGCTCCTGCGGGATCAACGGGCGCCCGGTGCCCTTTTTCATCTCGGCGTCGCCGGTGATGGAGACGAGCAGGACGTCGCCTTCGCTCTTGGCTTGGCGGAGATGGCGAATGTGCCCAGGATGCACGATATCGAAGCAGCCATGGCACTGCACGACCGCGTTGCCCGCGGCGCGGGCTTGTTCACGCCGGCGCAGCAACTGCTCGTGCGTGAGCACTTTGGAGAGGCAAGGATCGGCGGCATCGCCGGCGGCGGATGAACGCGGCGGGTTCGGTCTCATGCAGTGAGTATCGACGCGATCGACCAATCGACGTGTGCGAGACAAACTGCGTGCGCAAAGTCTGCGGGGTGGTGCGGAGTTTGCGCGTTGGTTCGGGAAATCAGGCGCGACTCGACGATACAGGAGCATGAGACACGCCGCGACAGCGACTGCGACTGCGCACATCACCGCGCCTCACGCCGTACACACATCGCGTTTGACGCGAGAAGATGTGCTGTCCATGGCGCGTGGGGGCGATGCGTGGCGAGCGGTGCCATATTGCCTGCATGTGCTGCGGCAGATTCCTGGTGATACGGAGATGCGGTTTCGGCTCGCCGCGCTGTATATCAGTTTGGGTCTTCGCACAGCCGCACTCGAACAGATCGGCGCGATGGAATCGGGTACTCGCGCCACGGCTGGTGTGCGCGCGCTGCAACAACTCGCCAAAGGGCTTGCGAACGATCAAATCACGGCGGAAACCAGGCGTTTGCAATGCGAAGCAAACCTGGTCGGCGTGACGATCGACGAATCCACCAAACAATCGTGGCTCGCCGCGTGGGTACCGACACTGGGCCGCAGTGAGTATTTCCGGGCCAGCGACGGGAACATCGTGGTGCGATCCACGGCGGTTGAAGCGGGGGATGTGGATCGGGCGTGGGTGCGGTTTCGTAACGATGCACAGGAAGCCGCGGCGTTCGCGTTGCCGCACCTTGGGCCACACGCCGCCGGCAAACCGGCAAGACCGTACACGCTCGAAGGGATCGATCCGCCGTTCTTGTTCAGGCGTATTGCGCGGGAAACACCGCGGCAGCCCGACGGCTACCAACCGATGGTGCGGGTGGTGCAGCGGGACGCTGCAGAGTTGCTCGATGGCTTGTCGGTTGCGGAACTGATGGCCGAGGTCGCGTCGGCGCGGATAGCGTGGTATGTCGGGCACGACGCGACGGAACGATTGAACACCGATCTAGCCCAGAATCTGGGCTGGCACAGCACCGGGCCGTGCATCACGCTGGCGACGGTACGAAGTCGATGCGTCCCGAGTGCCGAGCGGGCAGTCGCAATCGCGGCGTCGACCCAAGCGGTCGAGGAGCAAAGGCTGCGAGAGCGGATCGCGCACGAGTATGCCGGTCGAACGATGGAATCGATGCGGGCCACGTTCGCACCGCATTGCCCAACGAGCCGCCCGCTACGCGCCTTGATCCCAACTTGCCGGTATTCGACGTTCATTCAGCACGCTTCGAGCGACTTGGCGGCTGCGTTCCGCGCCGCCGGGCACGAGGCTCGCACACTCGTGGAGCCAGACGACCACGGGCGGTTATCTCCGATCGACTATCTTCGCGTCGTGGACGAGTTCCGCCCGGACTTGATTGTCTTGATCAACTACACGCGCTCGCACCTGCATGATGTGATCCCGGAGAACATGCCGTTTGTGGGGTGGTATCAGGACTCGATGCCGCATCAGTTCAATAAGAAGATCGGTCAGTCGCACGGGCGATTGGACTTTTTGATCGGGCACCTGCACGCGGAGTTGTTCGAGCAGTACGGGTACCCGGATGCGCGGCACATGAATATGCCGATGGTGGTATCGGACGTGAAGTTTCACGCCGCGCCGGTGTCTTCGCGGGACGCCGCGGAGTATGCGTGCGAGATCGCGTACGTGAGCCATCACAGCGAGACGCCACAACGGATGCACGCCCGGTTGATGCGAGAAGCCGGCACGGGCACGCTCGCGGCGCGGGTCTTTGAGGGGCTGTACGAGCGTGTGCAATCGATCGCGCAGCGATGCGGCACCATCGCGGCGTATGAAGAACTGCGCCGCGCGACGAAGCAGGAAATCGAACGGTCGTGTGCCGCGGATCCCGCGGGGCACAGCGTGACACAGGTATTCCGGCAGTATTGCCTCCCACTCGCGGATCGGATCGTTCGGCATCAGACGCTGGGGTGGGCCGCCGACATCGCGGAGCGCCGCGGGTGGCGTCTACACCTGTACGGGCGCGGGTGGGAGGCACACCCTCGGTTCGGGCGGTACGCCCACGGCGAACTCCCGCACGATGAATCATTGCGAGCCGCGTATCAGTGCGCCGCACTGCACCTGCACGCGACGATCAACACACCTGTCCACCAGCGCGTGATGGAAGGGGCAATGTCCGGCGGGCTAGTGGCGTGCCGGCTGCATCAAGATGCGATCGGCACATTGCTGGGCGCGATGTACGACGCCGCGATTGATGAAGCCGCGCCGGACATGAGTATGAACTTTGCGGGTTACCCCGGGTACGCGATCGCCGACTCGCCGACGGCGATGCGGCTGCTGGGCGAACTCCAGCGGCTCGGGGCCGTGCCCCAAAGCCCTCGCCCCGCATGGGTGTTTGCCTCGCCGGAGATGCTCGCCGAGCATGAAACTTCCACGCGCCGACTGATCCGCGCCGCGGCACGGCTCGGCGATATCGTCGGCGAAATGTCCGAAGTAACATTCCGAAACGAAACGGAACTCGAACACCTCGCCGAGCGTGCCATCACCAACCATACCTGGCGGTCGGCTCGATCGCGCATGGTCGCCGATCGGGTCCGCGCGGGCATGACCCATGACGTGCTTGCTCAACGGATCGTTACGCTGGTTCACGATGGCCTTGGATTGAACGACTAGCATAATCGCACGCACGAGCATTACCGAACCAGCGTCCCCGGGTCGGCCGGGGTGTAGGGCATGACAAACACCCCGCGCACCGGCGTATCGCGCCTCCCGCTTGCACGCCGAGTCGTTTCGATCCCCAGCACGGGGATCAACACGCCGGGAACGCCCGGCATGGCCGGTACTCGCACAACGGCTTCGAGCGTAAGCCGCATGTCAAGTCGTGCATCGTCGATGCCCGGGAAGTTGGGGTCATAAATCAGCACAGACCACGCGATTGCTTCCGGCACCGGCGGCGTGCCGGACGATGGGCGCGCGTTGCTATCACGATTCCGCGCTGCATCCGCACGGCGATCGCCCTCGTGCATGTCATACGCCATGACCTGGTGGTTCTCCCACAGTTTGCCCTTTGCCTCTCGGCTCGTCAACACAAGCCCGAGCATGACCGGCTTGCCTTTGGCGACGGCAAGATGGAGTTCGTGAATCGCACTCATCGACATGGCCCGCGTACCGATCGGACCGGCGTCGGGGGCACCCATCCACGCCGCGAACTTGGCGGCCTGTTGCAACCCGTCGTCGAGCGAATCGACCTGCCGACGGTAGATATAGCCGTAGAGTTCGGTGCCTTTGGCGGGAACGTCGATGTCCGACGGGACGTTTCGGCGTGCGAGAAAGAGGTCGGCCGCCGCCGCGCTCATCCCGCCGCACAGCCCGTAGTGTTGCGGTACACCGAGCGCCGAATCGAGTTTCCCGAGCGAAACCGGCAGCGGCGAACCCTTGAACGCATTGCGAAACTTGAACCCGTGCATTGAAGGACGGAACGACCGAGCATCCGGTGGCGAGGACGACTGGGGTACCAGACTTCCCAGCGTCAACACGATGGACATCACCGTTACGAACATCGTGGCGTGCTCCTTGCGTACCTGAGTCAGTCGCCGCCGGGTACGGCGTGCGGGGTTGGAGGGCGATGATTTGGATCAGGGGCGCTGGATCACTGTCCACCACCGCTCCATCGCTTCGTCGTCGAGGTTCAGGATTCGGTCGCCCGGGATATCTGAAGGCGGGGGCACAAGCGCCGCGGCCCGCTCGATGACATGCGCGCGGTCCGGCCCCTTCACGGTTCGCAGGACGTGCCAAAGCGTTGTGGCGGTCCCGATGCGATCCCGCTGCGCGTCGGCACCGTCCGCCGCGGCGAGAAGCCCGCCGAGTGGATCGCTCGATGGCGTTTCGGCACCGCCGGACGGCTCGCCGATGGATCGATCGAATCGTTGAACGGCGTCGATCAGGACACTCGGTGCCCGCCCGCTGAGCGGCGTGCCCGGCCCCATGTTCGGATGGATCGAGCATGTATAACCGGCGGGCACTCGCACGCCGCGCGGGCCTTGCTGCACCTCCACCCTTGCGCTGATCGATCCAGAAGCACCGCGGCCCGCGGTCGTCGAATCCATCCCTCGCACGATACCGGAACCGGTGGCATCGATCGTGAGTGTGTAGTCAGCCCCCATGTGAGTCACGATCGCGCCGGGTGTTTCAACATTGAACGTCCTGGGGGCCGCGATTGAGCGGGTCGTAATTTCGCCTTGGGCGAGTTCGAGCCAGTGCTGCCCTTGTCGAACGGATTTGATGCGCACGCGAGATCCGGGCTTGACCGTCACACGACCGATCGAAGGCGCGGCGAGTTCTACGGCGGAGAGGGCGTCCGCCTCGATCCATTGGCCGATGCCCAGGGACTGTGTGCCGACGAGAGACTTGGGGCCGATGGTGGGTGCCCCGCCGGTGGGGGTCGCGGTCCAGTCGGTCAACACGAGGTTATCTTCGGGCGCGGCGATCGGATCGCCGCCCAGCGTGGGGGTCGTGGTTCCCGGCCCCCACGGGCGCATGGGCCAGGCGACGAGGGCCATGCAGGCAAAGAGGACCAGCGTCCCCGCCGCGGGCACGACCCAAGCACGGGAACGCCGTCGGCGATCAAGATCGTCGCTGGGCGAGTTCTGGGTACTGGTGCGTGTTGCTTCTTCAGTCATGTGCGTTCGCATGACTGTAGTGCGTGTAGCGAACATGAACGTGCGGGCGCAAAGCGGATTGGTTGCCGTGCTTGCTGGTTACCGCCGCATGGGCTGCAACTTCCAGTAGGTGAGACTTCGCCAGAGCCATTCGGCCGGGCCGAAGCGGAAGCGTGCCAGCCACAGGGTGCTCCAGGTCAGTTCCAGCGTCCAGACCACGGCGACGACGGCGTAGATCTCCGCACGTTTAAACTCCGCGTACTGCCCGAAGCCCCACCCGTTGAAGAACGCCGTGCAGAGGATCGATTGCATCAGGTAGTTGGTGAACGCCATCTGGCCAACCGCGGCGAGGCGCGAGCGGAGGAACGGGAGGACTCCGGCCTTGCAGACGAGCATGACCAAGCCAATGTGCCCAAGCGCCACGAAGATGCTACCGAGATAGTTGAAGTGCGAGTTGATGAAGTAAAACCGGATCATGTCGAAGTTCGACGCGATGAGGCGCTCGCCGCCGAGGTGGACGAGCGGCAGGCCGATCAAGTATCCAACCGCTGTGAGCACCGAGTAAAACTTCGTGGACCGCGCCGCCGCGAAGACGCCGAGTTTCATCAGACCCATCCCGATGAGCATCATGCCCAGCGCACGCCACAGCGTGCCCATCAGGAAGATGATCGTCTGAACCATGACGGAATTCTTGGCGTTTTCACCTAGCAGCCCGTTGAAGAAGCCGAGTTTCCAGCCAGAGCGTGATTTCGAGCCAACCGTAGCATTTGCGAGCGGAGAATCGCGATCGATACACCGATCGGCCGCGGTTCGAGCCGGAGG
>JBGSIF010000370.1:0-2582 GCA_041742635.1 Phycisphaerales bacterium | reverse complement strand
CGCGACGCCCGCGGCACGCGTGCCCGCCCCGGCGGTTGTCATCGCTCCTGCCAAAGTCATCACGCCGCCGCCAGCGCCCGCGGGTGCGCCGACCTCCATCACCACCGCTTCCGGCATGACACTGGTCCGCATCAACCCCGGCACGTTCCTGATGGGCAGCCCCGCGAGCGAGCCGGAACGCTCGGACGACGAGGTGCAGCACGAGGTGACGATCACGCGGCCCTTCTATCTCGGGCGCACGCCGGTCCTCCAGTCGGAATGGAAGGCCGTGATGGGGCACGACAGCCCGAGTAGTTTCAAGGGCGACACGCTCCCGGTGGAGAACGTGTCATTTGACCACGCCCTGGATTTTCTTGATAGACTGAGTGCGCTCGAAGGGAAGCGGTTCCGGCTGCCGACCGAGGCGGAATGGGAGTACGCCTGCCGCGCTGGGACGACGACGCCGTTCAACTTCGGACGCACGATCAGCACCAAGCAGGCCAACTACGACGGGAACTACCCCTACAACGGCGGGCCGAAGGAGGAATACCGGCAGAAGACGACCCCGCCGAAGTTCTTCGCCGCGAACCCGTGGGGACTGTTTGACATGCACGGGAACGTGTGGGAGTGGTGCCAGGATTGGTATGGGCCGTACAGCGGGAAGAAGGAACGGGACCCGCAGGGGCCGAAGGAAGCTTCGGCGCATGTGTTGCGCGGCGGTTCCTGGTACTACAGCGCCAGGTACTGCCGCTGTGCCTACCGCTACTGGAACGCGCCCGACAGCCGGTACAACAACATCGGGTTCCGTGTTGCCCTGGACTCGGATTAACGCTTTGCTCTTCGTCTTTTTACTCTTTTCCTCGCGCTCACCACGCCGAAGGCGTGAACGTCAATAGCCGGGGGTGAAGCGAGGAGTCTTCGACGAGCGCCACCCCCGGAAGGCGTCCCCTCCATCCTCTTGCACCCCGACGGGGTGCTCCGATTCGGGCACGACACGCATGAGCCTCCGCACGCACCGGGCCGACCCCTTCGGGGTCGATTCCTCATTCCTGCCCGGTTTCCGGGGGTCGCGTCGCAAAGCCTCCTTGACCCCCGGCTACTGACGTGCAGGCCTTCGGCCTGAAGAGTGTCGTCTCTACGCGAAGGCGGGAGCCTCCCCACGCCGAAGGCGTGACCGCCAGTAGCCGGGGCGTGGAGCAAGGAGTCTTCGACGAGCGCCACCCCCGGAAAGCGGCCGCCCACTTGTTTTCCTGCACCCCGACGGGGTGCTCCGATTCGGGCACGACACGCATGAGCCTCCGCACGCACCGGGCCGACCCCTTCGGGGTCGTGGGTCCATCGCGTCCTTTTCCGGGGGTCGCGCTCGCGGACTCGCTTGACCCCCGGCTACTGACGCCCAGGCCTTCGGCCTGAATACGAAACCCCGCGCCGTGGGCCTGAATACGAAACGCCCGCGGCTCCGGGCTGAACGCGCCGCGCTGTTCATTCCCACACGTATTGCTCGTCCCACTCGATGCCGTACTTACGGAAGAACGCCCGCATCTCGTCCTTGTAATCCACCTGCTTGTGATGCTCCTTCTGCCCGGCGATGTACGCCCGCACCGCGTCCACGCCCGACGCGCCGATTGAGAACGCAAAGTACCCGTCCTGCCAGGCGAAGCCGCGCAGCGTTTCATCGCCGTCCTTGATCCACTTGGACGAGTCACGCTTAATGTTGAGCATCAGGTCCGCGAGCGGCACCGTCTTGGCGAGGCCGATGAACAGGTGAACGTGGTCCGCGGTCCCGTTCGCGGCCAGCAGCACCGAGTCCATCCGCCGCGCGATGCCGCCGATGTACGCAAACAGACCCGGCTCGATCGCCGGGGCGATCAGCGGCACCCGGCCCTTCGTGGAGAAGGTAACGTGCAGCAGGATGCTCGTGAGCGTCGAGGCCATGCAACACAATAGATCCACGCCGCCTAGAAGAAATCGGCGCGGAGCCACTCTGGTTCACCGAGGCTGGCCCTCACGAACCAACCCGGCGCCGCACTTTCCCCCCCCCGGGCAGCTCTCCATCGTCCGTTTATGCCGGGCGTGCGGGTAGCGCGGCGGAATGCTGGCTCGGACTATCACATACGGCACGTTCGGGCTGATCCATCGGGGCCGGCGCGACGATCTTTTTGGTCATTCCCCCGCGCGATTGGGCGCGGGCCTGTGACAAAGGAAGAACGAACATGCCCCGTGATTACCTCCCTTCTCGTGACGCCGAACTGGACATGTGGGTGCTGAACTTCCGGACGCTGATCAGCGCGACGCCCGTCGCCTACGGCCTTGTCGCCGCCGACGCCACCGCGATCACCAATGCCTACAACGCCTGGCACGCGGCCTTCCTCGCCGCCGCCAACCCCACCACCCGCACCCGCGCCACCGTCATCACCAAGAACGAGCAGAAGCGCACCATCCTGGGCGTCGTCCGCGGGTACGCCGCCACGATCCGCGTCAACCGCGCCGTCAGCGACGAACTCAAGATCGGGCTGGGCCTGCACGTGCGCGACACCATGCCCACCCCGATCCCGCCCCCCGCCACGTACCCGATGCTCAGCGTCAACGGCATGGGCCAGGGC
>JBGSIF010000369.1:0-12059 GCA_041742635.1 Phycisphaerales bacterium | reverse complement strand
TTCTGATGATCGTCGGTGTGCTGGCGCTGATGGCGATCATCGCGGTGGTGTACGCCGCGATTGCGCAGGCGGATCGGCGTGGTGCGGCGGCGTTCGCCAAAGCGAATCAGATCGACGACCATGTGGACCTCGTGCGGGATTACATCGCTGAGGTGATCGGTTCGGCCCGGCTGGATACGTATGCGGACCGCGTCCCGAACGCGGCGGCGAGCGTGCGGCGACTGAACCGCAAAGCGTGGGATATGCCGTCGGTGGATGGGAACATGCGGACGGTCTTCGGGCAGTTCGCACCGCCGACGGGCGAGGTGGAAGCGGCGTTCAGTACGACGGGCGGGGCGTTCACGCCGTGGTTATCGTCGATCGAGCCGACCAGGATCACGACGACGGTGCTGATCGATCCGTTGAAGCCGTACTTGAATGCGCGGGACTGGTTCAGCATCACGAACATCTGCCCGGACGGGCGGTTCGTGAACCTCACGAACCTGCGGAACAACTTCCGTGCGGAGCCGGGGTACGGGACGGACGCACGCGGGCGGCTGCGGATGAGCGAGCGGCTGACCCTGTTCGATCAGAACGGGAACGTGCAGCCCGCGAGCGGGTCGGTCACGTTGCCCGATGGGTCGGTGGCGAGCGACTTCGTGCCCGCGCACTGGACGATGCGGCAGATCCACGCTTTCCGCCCGATCCGCGATGTGGATCGGCGCAACACCGCGCCTGACCCGGGCACGGATGAGTATTACCCGAATCAGTGGGCCGACGCGGATGGTGATGGGATCGGCGATTCGCGCTGGTTCGAGATGGTGCGGTTGGATCCGACCAGCCCGCTGAACACGCCGTTTATCGAGGCACTCTTGCCGCAGGATCCGAGCATCCGTTGGTTTTACGCGGTGAAGATTACGGACAACTCGGGTCGGGTGAACGTGAACACGGCGACGGATCAGACTGCCGAGCCGGTGTACAACGCATCGAATCCGGAATCGGCGTACAAACTCGGGTTGTCGCCGGCGGACGTGGACGTGCGCGGGCTGTTGTCGTTGTCGAGCGTGTATAACCGGTATGTGGAAGGCGGGATGGGGATCGGGTACAACGAGTTGTTGCAGCCGACGGATCTGGGGCCGACGAACTACGGGCGTGCGGCGGATCCGTATGACCGCGAAGCGGCTCGCGCGATCGGGCAGTACGGGTACGGCGCGCAGCGCGTGGCGATCGATACCGGCGTGATCCCGAAGCCCGCGCCGCAGCAGCCCGCGGTGGTGGGGCAGTGGGACAACCTGGGCGGGCGCGTCATCGGCGGGCTGGAGAACCGCGAGAACTACTACGCGCAGGTCGGCTCGCTCCCGCAGGGACGGTTCGTCGGCCTGACCGTCGGCGGCAACCCCGTCACGGGCGTGCAGACACGCGGGGTGCTGGGGATCGACAGCGAACTGGAACTGCGAGCGTTCGGCAGCGCGAACGACTTCACACGCCGAAGCGACTTGGAAGCGATCATCGATGGGCGGTCGGATAAAGCGCCGTTCCTGATGCCGTGGTTCGGGCCGCTGCGGAGCAACCGCCCGTGGGCGCTCGAGCGGTACGGGAAGGGCGAAACAAACGGCTGGGCGAACGAAGCGGCGATGCTGATGGCGTTCGCGGATGTGCGGTCGCGCATCACGACGGTCAGCGGCGGGTCGCCGATCAGTTCGCTCACGCCCGGCAGCGTGCGACAGGCCGATCCGAATGAGATCGTGGATGAAGAAGTGAAGGTGGACTTATCGCGCGTGCTCAAGTTGCCGCGGAGCGCGACGAACCAGTTGAACGATCAGGATCGGCTTGATTACATCGAGCACTTGGTGGATGCGCTCATGCCGTACCGGTTCGATCCGAACGCGCCGGCGGACGTGTCGCGGAACTCGTGGGGCAAGCGAGTCTCCGGCCCGGCGTGGAAGAAAGCGGTGAACTACGGCGGGAGCGCGGAGTTCGCGTACCGGTCGCTATTGCACCTGGCGGTGAATACGTTCGATGCGATCGATAGTGATAACGACACGGACCCGGATATCGCGGGTCCGACGGCGATCTCGGTGAAATTGACGCCGGGGACGATCACGGATACGACGAACTACCCATGGCTGAAGGTCGAACGACCCAATGCACAACTTGCGCAGAGCAACGGCGACCTGGACGCGACGGAGCAGGTGAACATCTTTGGGATTGAGGCGCAGCCGTTTATCACGGAGGCGGTGTCGTACGCGATGTTCACGGACTTGCCGCCGACGCGTGTGACGGGGGAAAGCCCGAGCGGTCAGGATGATGAGTGGCGTGATCAGACGCCGTTCCCACCTATGCCTGGCGACCCGTTTCCTGAAGTCACAATCCGTTTGGATCGTAGTGCCCGGAACCCGGACTACATCGGCGAAGTGATCGGCTTTCAGATAACGAACCCGTTTGATCGTGCGGTGCGACTGGATAATGGTGGCACCGACGGGATGTTGTACTACGTCGAGTATGCCGGGAATGCGTATCGGCTTGGGCAGTTCACGCCGCCGACGGGAGCGGGCACGGGCACCTTCAATGAGACGACACTGTTGCCGGGGCAGACACAGGTGTTTTATTGTCTGAGTTGGCCGCGAGCAGAGATGGAGCGGCGTGTGCTGGTAGCGGGGAGCCGCAACGGCACGCCATCCACGACGTTCAGCGTGAACTCGTTTCTTGATGCGCAGTTCGGTGTCGGGCGCCATGTTCAACTGACGATGATTGATCCGAAACTTGGTACGCCGACTGTACCCTCGAACGCCGAGCCGGCCTACGGGATTCTGGACCTTCACAACATCAAGACAGCACCTCGGCTTGGGAATACCACGGGTGCCGAGAACTTCCGCCCAGCGTTCCGAGATGGGGTGATGATCTGGCGCGTGATGAGGCCGAAGAACAGCGCGACCGAAACGGCACCCATCAACCTGACCGCAAACGATCTGCTCGTGGACCGGTTGTTCGACCCGATTACACAACCCGGCGTGGATGGTGTGAAGTCGCTGTACATCAACCTCGAAAACGAAGGAAACGAGGTCGGCGGCTCCGAGGCGGGCGACGACGCCGTTGCGGCGACTGCACGTGATAATACGGGTTTTTCTCTGATCTACTGGGGTTCGATCCGGCGCCCGAACCTCGCGCCGGGGGACACTCTTATTGCAGGCACCATGCCGCCTTGGTGCATCGAGGCCCGTCGGCGTGACCAGACTTACGGCGGCACCATACCCGGCACGCTCTACAACCAAGAAGAAGTGTCGGATCGTACTCTCGGTGCGGTCGGCGAGTTCGGCGGTTCCGGCAACGCGGTCTCGAAGTACCGCACCATCGCCGACATGGTGTCGGTCCTGACCAGCGCTACAACGATGGCGTTGCCACAGCAGATCCGTAATCTTCCGCAGATGAAAACCGGGAATGACATCCCGGTTAGCCAGAGCAACATGTTGAAGTACTCATTGGTTGCGCCCGAGATCGTTCTGAGTGGGAACGAGCGAGGTGGAAAGCCGCGCAACGCTGGTTTGTTCACACGCGCGGGCGATATGCTGATCCCCCTTGCGGTCGGTCCACACCAGGAACCGGCGTTGGGTACAGGCGCGGTGAATGCCTTTGAGCGACTTGAGCGAGAATGGATGACACTTGCAGAAGTGTTGGCCCTGTCTTCGGATTACTACACCCCGCCTCCTAACACGCTCTACGACCGGGTCTGCCACGAGGTGACGGCACCCACGATCCCGATCCGTCGGCTCGATCGTGGTCGGCTGTTGCTCGATGAGTTCGTGCCGTTTATCGACGCGAACAACAACGGCGACTTCGACTACGGCTCCGCCGACCGTACGCTCGGGCTTGGTATCCCGCTCGCGCTCAATGTTCTGGACCGGTTCCGGACGAACTCGTGGGGTTCGACGACGGCACTCACGCACGGGACTATCAATCCGAATACTGCGCCGATTGCGTGCCTCGACGCAACGTCGCCGCTGATGGCACCGGATTCGTTCCCGGGGTTGCCATCGAACTCGCCGTGGATCTTGGCGAACAACCCCGGCGCGACGCCGCCGCAGACGCCGCTGTTCAACACCGCCGAAGGGGCATGGGACGTATCGACAGCAGTGGCGTCGTACCGCGACGGGGTCAGCCTGCCGGTTCGACCGTTCGGCGTGACGAGCACCATGCAGGAAGTGGACTTCACCGGGACGAATCAGGGGAACATGCCTGGGATGTATGCTCGCCGAAAGAACACGTTCATCAATGGGCTGCGTGAGGAGCCGGGGTTCCGTTCGGTCGGCGAACTCCTCGCGGTTCGCATGAGGAACACGGGCAACGGCTCGGCACTCAACCGTGCACAGAACCACGGGGTCGATCGGCTCGGGGTTGTCGGAGTGGCCAATGGCATGTTGTTGCCCATCCAAGGCTACCCCGGCGTCACATCCACCACGACTACGTTTGATGTGAACAACGACGGTCTTATCGACCAAAGCGAAGCCGGGCAGTATCGTCCGGCGAACCTCAAGCGGGCCGACTCCTACGATGCCAAACTCGCCATCGCCAACTCACTCCTCGCATCAATGAACGTTCGTAGCGACGTCTTTACCTGCTCGTTCCTCGTCCACGGCTACATGCAGGGCGATGTCGAGGGGCTGTCGGATCAGGATCCGCTAGTACCGTCGATCGCACGTCGGTTCGTCATGGTTGTAGATCGGTCGAACGTCGTCCGCCGCGGCGACAAGCCCAAGATCATTCTCTTCAAGGAAGTGCCGCTGTAAAGCCGTGCGATGTAGAAACTCTGTGTACCACCATTCACCCCGTTGCGCGACGGGGTGTTTTTTTTAGCCTTCATTGAAAGCGGCGCTCGCGGCTGCACATCGATGTGGAGCCCAGTGCGTGCTACGGCTTGCGGCGAGCGATCAGCACGCGCGGCAGTCCCTCGAAATCTTTCTCGATCCGGGTGCCGTTCTTGGCGTCCTCGAACCCCGGCTGCGAGAGGGCAAGGTCGAGCACCGCCGGCGCGGTGGCGCTGGCGACCTCGACGAGCAAGAGGCCGCCGGGACGGAGCCGTTCGCAAGCGTTCAAGATAATCGGGCGGACGAAGTCCAGTCCGCTCTCGCCGCCGCGGAGTGCGCCGTGCGGCTCGTGGTCCTTGACGTTCGGCGCAACAGCGTCCCATTCGTGATCCGGGATGTACGGCGGGTTGGCGATCAGGTAATGCAGCCCGTGTCCGGCGGGGTGATCGACGAGGGGTTCGAGCAGGTTGCCGCGTAAGAACTCGACGCGCTCGTGGACGGCGTGTCGCGCGGCGTTCTTGGCCGCGACTTCGAGCGCGTCGGCGGAGATATCCGTCGCCAGCGCGCGGGCCTCGGGCATGTTCTTGAGGAGCGAAACGGCGATGCACCCGGAGCCGGTGCAGACATCGGCGAAGCAGACTCCCTCGCCGGATTTGCCGCCGAAGCCGGGTTCGGCCCGCGCGTGTTGGAGTACTTGCTCGATGATGGTTTCGGTGGAAGGGCGCGGGATGAGCACGCGCCGATCGACGTGCAGGGGGAGGCCGAAGAACCAGGCTTCGCCGACGAGGTATTGCACCGGCTCGTGCTTGAGCGCGCGGGCCACGAGGTCGCGCAGGGTGGCGCGTTCGAGCGGGCTTGCGGCGCGGTCGGCATCCATGTATAACTTCAGCCGGTCGCACCCGAGCACATGCGCCATGAGCAGTTCGGAGAATAGCCGCGGCGAGTCGAGTTGGTGGCGCGTGAACGCATCGTTCATCCACTTCAGGAGTCGTCGCGTCGTCCAGGCATCGTCGGCGTGGGTCGTCACAGCACAAGTGTACCGGCGCGGACGCGGGGACAACACGACTGTGCGCGCGTGACCAGATTTGTTTCCAGCGAATGAGTGGAACGGGCGTCTCGCCCGCTGTTGGTCGATTGATTGCCGCCGGGCGGGACGCCCGGTCCACTGTCCGCGTTAGATCCTGAAAAAATCTGGTCACACCCGACCGTGCGGTGGAAGGTGCGGTGCTGATCGAACCGCGTATGCCACCGCGCGCACATACCCTCCGGCATGTGCGGCATCGCCGGCATTCTGCGTGTTACTCCCGCTGGCGAAGAAGCCCGCGAGATGCTCGCTCGCCCGCCGTGGGAGGCCATCCCCGAACGCTGGCTCGACATCCTCGATGACTCGATCAAGCACCGCGGGCCGGACGGCGCGGGCCGCTTCCGCGACCGCGTGATGCGGGCCGACGGGTGCCTGGTCGATGTCGCGCTGGTGCATCGTCGGCTGGCGATCATCGACCTCGTGGGCGGG
This sequence comes from Phycisphaerales bacterium, assembly GCA_041742635.1. Lineage (GTDB taxonomy): Bacteria > Planctomycetota > Phycisphaerae > Phycisphaerales > UBA1924 > JTS-AC122. Next base: position 5,765 of record JBGSIF010000369.1, on the reverse strand, counting down.
CACCAGCCGATGATGTCGCTGGGGAAGGGGCAGGGCGTACTGACGGGCGCGGACCGGTACACAATCTACGATGGGCTGGGGTTGTACGAGCCGGGGGAGTACGACCACCTGAGCGGAGCGGCGCAAGCCGCTGGGGGAGACGCCCGCATACACGGGCGGCAACCTAGTTCGTGCACACCGCCCGAGGGCGTGTGCCCGTTCGGCTCAGGCCGCGTCGCTGTGGTGTTCAACGGATGCATCTACAACCACCGTGAACTGCGACAGGAGTTGCAGGCCGCGGGGCATACGTTCTCGACGGGTCATTCGGATACGGAGGTGTTGGTGCATGGGTGGCGGCAGTGGGGGGCGGACCTGCGAGACCGGATTGACGGGATGGGTGCGTATGTGATATGGGACGGGGCCGCGGGCACGCTGGCGGGGTTTCGAGATCGGTTCGGAGAGAAGCCGTTGTACTTTTACATGGACAACGAAAGCCGGCTCACGGTGTGCTCGAGCACGGCGACGGGGCTGGTGGGGATTCTCGGCGCGGACGGTCGACAAAAGCACGTTCTGCCGAACGGTGCGCTTGTCGCGCAGTGGATCTCACTTGGGTATCACGCGACGCGAACGCCGGCGGCGTACATCAGCCAAGTGCCCCCGGGGGCGGTGCTGCTCGCGCCGGGGAACGACTGGGACGACCTGGATTACGTTGCGAAGAAGGAGTGGAAGCGCACGGCGCCGGGAGAGTTCCGCCGGAGCCTGGCGGCTCCGCTCGCTGGTGGGTCGCTCGCCGACCGGATCGAGTTGTTGCTCCATCGCGCGGTTACGTCTCGGCTCGAAGCAGACGTACCGATTGCGTGCCTTCTGTCGGGCGGTGTCGATTCGTCCCTTGTATCGCTCATGGCATCAGGAGCGGTCGAATCGCTCACGAGCGTTTGTGTCCGGATGCAGGATCCGAGGTACGACGAATCCGTTTATGCCCAGGAGGTTGCGGCGATCATCGGTTCTGACCACCATACGATCGATGCGTCCGCGGACCCGGCCAGTGATCTGGTGATGCTTATCGAGCAACTCGGGCTTCCCTTCGGTGATAGTTCGCTGCTGCCGACGTATTGGGCGTGCGTGGCGGCGAAGCAGCACGCCACGGTGCTGCTATCGGGTGATGGCGGGGACGAACTCTTCCTCGGGTACGAACGGTTCACCGCGGCGAAGTGGCTCGAACTCGCGGGTATGTGGTTCCTGAATCCGCTTCTTCAACTCGGTCACGCGGCGCACCCCAAATCCAAATGGTCCAAACTCGCGAGATTGGCACGGGCCGAAGAGGGCGAAGGTTACACCGACCTGCTGGCCATCTTTGATTCGGGCGATCGGTATTCACTGATGGGACGGGTCTATGAGTCGCTCTCGCTTGCGGGGACACGCGCTCGGAGCGCGGCCCAGGCGCAGCGCGTCGAGTTGCTCTCGCATTTCCCGGGAGACATGCTGCGTAAAACCGACACGGCCGCGATGGCCGTCGGGATCGAACTGCGTGCGCCGTTTCTCGCACGCGAACTCGCGGACGAAGTGCTATCGCTCAATCCGTTTGTATTGATGCCTCGTGGCCAGCGCAAAGGCCTCCTTCGTAGCGTCGCCCGCAAGTATTTTCCGCCCGAGATCGTCGATCGCCCCAAGATGGGCTTCGCCATCCCGATCGGCGAGTGGTTCCGCACCAACTACGGCGGGATGCGCGACCTGCTGCTGGATCACCTCAACTCCGCCGAACCGTTCGGGCCGGACTCCCTCGGCATCAACGCCATGATCAACATGAAGTTCGTGAGGCAGATGCTCAAAGAGCACGACGACGCCGGCGAAGGCTCGCGCTGGCCTTGGAAGGGCCGGGACCACTCGCAGCGGCTGTACATGCTGCTCGTGCTCTCGATCTGGGCGAAGTGGATGGCTGGAGTTCCGTCATCCGTAGCGCCGAGGGCATGAAAAAATAAGCGCCAGCCGTGGTGAGCGGGTGGCGCTTGGTCAAATCGATCAGGATGCGCTGGTAGAAACGTGTTGTTGTGTGCCGACACGCACAGCGTCAGTTGTTGGCAGACGGTGCTTCAGTAGCATCCGTCGGCGCTTTGGAGCGATGGCGAGCGGGTTCGAGAAACAGGAACCACAACAACGCGACAACCACCACGGGCAGCACCAACCACACCACGACGAGGGTGTGCGGGATGACCTTGCGCTGCGACATGAACGTGCTCCGGTGTGATGAATGATCGTGCGCCGATCGGCGTGATCGACGGGCAAGGACTGTTATTTGGCAGCCGCGTAGTTCTTGGCGACCTGACCCCAGTTCACGACGTTCCACCATGCGGAGACGTAGTCCGGGCGGCGGTTCTGGTAGTTGAGGTAATAGGCATGTTCCCAGACGTCCAGGCCCAGGATCGGCGTCCCGCCGCAGCCGGCGATGGCTTCGCCCATGAGCGGGTTATCCTGATTCGGTGTTGAGCAGATCTGCAGCGCGCCGTTCTTGACGCACAGCCAAGCCCAGCCAGAGCCGAAGCGACTCGCGGCGGCCGCGGCGAACTTCTCCTTGAATCCGCCGGCGGCATCAAACGAACCAAACGCAGCGACGATGGCGTCGGCGAGCGGGCTGGAAGGCGTCCCGCCCCCGCCCGCGCTCGGGGGTGACATGATCGACCAGAACATCGTGTGGTTGACATGCCCGCCCGCGTTGTTGCGCACAGCCGAGCGGATCGACTCAGGTATCGCGGCCAGGTTCTTGATGACCTCCTCTGGCGATTTATTGGACCACTCCGTGCCTTCCAACGCTTTGTTGGCGTTCGTGACGTAAGCGTTGTGATGTTTGCCGTGATGAATTTCCATGGTCTTGGAATCGATGTGCGGCTCGAGTGCGTTCGGCGCATAGGGCAGGGTCGGGAGAGTGAACGGCATGGATGCTCCTTTGGTGTCAGGGGAGAGGCCGACGGGCGGTGTGAGAATGTGGAAACTACGGTGAAAACTGTGGGAAAACCAACGGATCGATCGTGTTATGTTCGGTTTGTCAAGAAAACGCAAAATCTTCTTGCCCTGGAAACGAATACTTACTTGCAGGTCCGCATGGAAAAGTGTATCTTGTATCCGCTTACTGTGTTGGGAGCGTGCGGTTCGTGCATCGTGGGTGCCGTGCGTCCGAAAACTTCGTGCGGCGGGACAATACACCATCTGGAACAAGGATTGACATGGGTCAAGCCCAATCGGGTCGGATTCGTGCTTGGAAATGGTTCCTAGTTTAGAATAAGTCTAATGGAGGAACTTTTCTTCTCGCAGACCGTATATTTTTAGATGGAGCAACCTTGTTGTGTTTGTATTTTGGTAGCATTCAAATATAAACATTGTTCCGATATTGACGACTCGAAGTTCTGAATCTGTTGAATTGAGTGGAAAAAAAAGAGCGAAGCCCTCATTCGCCTGAGAATTCAGGTAATCTGAGCATATGGAGCATGGCGCTCCACGAAAGCGACACATGATAATGAGTAATCTTTCCGCAAAAGCACCGAGTCCAGTTGAGCAGCATCGGCGTCGCAGCCGGGTGCAGATGACTGCTGGAACGACCGGGAGTGGGACTGTTCGCGTAAAGCGAGCACTCAGCAAGGACGACGAGAAACTGCTCGCGCAGATTTTGTCGCAGGAGCAGGATTTCATCGACAGCCCGGCGTTCCGCGAGCCTGAGGCCGAGGGCAAGATCTACGACGAAGCCCCCGATGTTGCCAAGCCGGATACCAGTTGGTACCACCCGGTGATGGACGACCTTTCGCCCGGCAAGAGCCGCACTGTCAAGAGCGCGCAGCAGGTGATCCTGACTGGAGCCGAGGAAAAGGTGCTGTTTCATCAGTTCAACTACGCGAGGTACCGGGTGTGGACGTTGCAACAGGAGATCGAGCAGTCGGCGGCCAAGAAGCCGACGCCCGAGCAGGCCGACGATGTGCTGAAGTGGTACCGCATTTCTGACCGTGTGCGGGAGCAGATTGCCGAGACGAATCTCGCGCTCGTGCTGGCGATGGCCAAGCGCACTCGCATGAGCGAGGTGGATTTCGCCGACTTGGTCAGCGAAGGGAACATGGCACTGCTTCGCGCGGTCGATAAGTTCGACGCGGGCCGAGGGTACAAGTTTTCGACCTATGCCTGCCGCGCGATTTTGAAAGCCTTCAGCCGACAGGGAATGAAACTGTCGAAGTATCGTCAGCGATTCCCCACGGATTTCGATCCCAAACTCGAGAAGTCCAACTTCCTCGAGACCAAGCGATCGACGTTCGAGAAGGACGCGGCGGAAGAGGTCAAACGCATCGTGCTTGATAATCGTGCGGACCTGACCGATGTCGAGCGCACCGTGATCGAGCACCGCTTCGGGCTGGAATCGGGCGATACCGAAAAACCGATGACCCTCGAACAGGTTGGGCAGATCATCGGCGTCACCAAGGAGCGCGTGCGTCAGATCCAGAACAAAGCGATGGAGAAAATTCGCCTGACGCTGGAGACGCACTTCCTCGGCACGAAGCAGGCCGAGGAGAACGGCGACGCCGGGGATGAAAATGGACCGTCGACGTCGTCCGGCGGCACCAACCATCCCCCCGAGCACATGCTCCTCGCCGACTGATCGCTCTTGTATCCTCGGCGGTGAATTCCGGCGGCTCACGCGAGTGATCTTTCCGCACCGACTCCACACTACCGACCCCACATCCCCCCGAGCGATTGGGGGGTTTTTTATTTGATGGTGTCACGATGCGGTACACTCTGAGCGCTGATAAGGAGTACACGCATGGCACGATTCAGCGTTGCGGAGTTTTTGAAAGATACTGCCGACAAGCCCACGCCCGTGGGAGCGGGGGGCGCCGGTGGGGCGGGATTCTTTGAACTTGAATCAGATCACCTGCTCCAGATTAATCTCGGCGGAGCCGGCGGCGCGGAGATTTGGATCAAGATGGGTTCGATGGTCGCGTACCGCGGCAACATCACCTTTGAGCGAGAAGGGATGTTGAGCCAGGGGCTAGGCAATCTGCTCAAGAAAGCCGTGTCGGGCGAGGGAGCGAAACTGACAAAGGCCAAGGGTGCTGGGCCGTTGTTCTTAGCCGACAAGGGCAAGCGCATCACGGTGCTGGAACTGGCGGCGGGGGAATCGATCATCGTGAACGGGAACGACCTGCTGTGCTTCGAGCCGCGGGTGCCGCACGAGATCACGATGATGCGGAAGTTGTCGGCGATGATGTCCGGCGGGCTGTTCAACGTTCGGCTGACGGGGCCGGGGCTGATGGCAATCACGACGCATCATCGCCCGATGACACTCATGGTGCAGCCGGGGCAGCCGGTCTTTACCGACCCGCAGGCGACGGTGGCGTGGTCGGGCTCGCTCACCCCGGACTACAAGACGGATATGCAGTTCAAGACGTTGCTGGGCCGCGGCAGCGGCGAAAGTTTTCAAATGAAGTTCGAGGGGCAGGGGTTTGTGATCGTCCAGCCGTATGAAGAGGACTTGATGCAGCACGATGACTAACGAGAGGATCGGGAGATGGGGTGTTGAGGATGATGGATCGATGTGATGAATCGACTGGCGACGAAGCAAGCGGTGGTGTTGCTGTCGGGCGGGCTGGATAGCGCGACGGTGCTGGCGATGGCTGTGCGCGCGGGTGGTGGTGGGGGGGAGTGCGTCGCGCTGAGCGTGGATTATGGGCAGCGGCACCGGGTGGAACTCGACGCCGCGCGGCGTGTCGCGGCTTCGTTTGGCGTCACGCGGCACATCGTGGTGCCGGTGG
>JBGSIF010000368.1:0-2616 GCA_041742635.1 Phycisphaerales bacterium | reverse complement strand
CCCCAAACTCGTCGTCGCCGCCGTGCTGGCTACCTCTGCGGTGCTCGAACTCACGCCCCGCTTCCAGTCGCTGGCGATCCCGCCCCGGTTCATCCCCCTGGGCGGCGCACTCTCGGGGTTCTTCGGCGGTCTCACGGGTATGCAGGGCGCGCTCCGCGCCCCGTTCCTGCTCCGCGCTGGCCTGAGCAAAGACCAGTTCGTCGGCACGACGAGCGTGGTCTCAACAGCAGTGGACATCGCCCGCCTCGCGGTCTACTTCGCCGGCTTCGCGTACCTGACCAAGACGCACGACTACCGCGCCATCGCCTCCCCTCGCCTGATGCTTCTGGTCGCCGTGACTGCGCTGGCGGGTTGCATCGGCGCGTATGCGGGCACGCGGTTGCTCAGGAAGACGACCATGCACCGCGTTCGGGTGATCGTCGCGGTGCTGCTCTTTGTCGTCGCCGTCTTGCTCGGCGCGGGGCTGGCCTGACCGCGACGCCGCGAGGTGAGGTCGGCCGTTGCAAGGCATCCGGCGTCGTTCGCCTCCGAGCGTACCATCATTCCGTGATTGTCCCGCTTGTTTCCATCTCGGGCTTGCCCGACGAAGCGGCCCACGCGGTGCCCGAGTATTGGCGCCCTATCGCGGCACGCGACAAATGCCCGCGCTGCGGGGTTCTCAAGCCGCTCACCCGCAAGATCGACGGCCCGGTGCCGCTGCTCGAAGGGACGCGAAGTATTCTGGCTCCACTCGTATCGATTGGGCGACTTCTCGTCGGTCGTGCATTGTACGAAGCCATCCGCACAGACTTGCCTCCGCACTGGATTTGGGAGGTGATCCCCGACCGCCGCAGCTCCACCATCGACCCCGTCGCACTGTGCGTGCGTCCTGAGCACGCCCCGATGGCTCACGCCGTGGGATATGCCCCTGAGTGTTGCCGCGCCTGCGGCGAACTCAAATACCCCAAGGGACGGTTGACCTATGCAGTGCGGGACACGCTGCCGGGCTTCCCCATCACTCAGATTCGCGGCGGCTGGCTCATTGCCGAGAAGACGTACGCCGAGCGTCTGCTCAATCAGTTCCCACGCTCGCTGGAAGCCGAAAAGTTCGAGGTCCGCGACATCGCGCCCGATCCGATCAAAGTTGAGGGGGTGGTGGAGTCGAGTGGAAGATGAAGACGCCACTTCGGCTGCAACGAATTGCTCGATACCTCGCCCACTCGAAAACTTGATGCTACTTCACTGTGTGAGACTCGGGCTTGCTCATTCCGTTATTCCAACATCCGCGACTTCTCTCCAACTCACCCCACCCCCGCGCTCAACTGCGTCATCGGCAGGATCACGGAGATCGCCACCACGGCCACGATCGTCGCCAGCACGAGCAGCATCGCCGGTTCGATGAGTTTCACCGCCGCCGACAGTTGCCGGTCCAGCCGCCGCTCCATCGTGTCGGCGATCGTGATCAGCACCTCGTCCAGATTGTTTGCAGACTCCCCCACGCCGATCATCTCGATCACGTCGTCCGCGAACAGCCCGCTGGCGGCCAGCGGCGTCGCCAGCGCCTCCCCCTGCCGCACCGACTCCGTCGCCGCCTCGATCGCCCGCTCCATCACCCGGTTCCCCGACGCCTCTCGCGCGATGTGCATCGCCGCGATCATCGGGATCCCGTTGCCCAAGAGCGTCCCCAGCACTCGGCAGAACCGCGCCACGCCCAGTGTGCGGTTGATCGGTCCCACCAGTGGGGCCGTCACCATCCACCGATCGGTCTTCTCGATCACCCCCGGCTGCGTGCGTGCCCGCCACAGCGCCACGCCCAGCACCACCGTGGCCCCCAGCACGTACAGCCCGTACGCCGCGACGAAGTCGCTGAACGCCAGCACCCCGCGCGTCATCGGCCCCAGCGACAGGTTCGCGAACAGAGGACGGAACTGCGGGAGGAAGTACCCGAAGATCACACCCAGGATCACCACCCCTGTCACGATCAGGATCGCCGGGTAGATCAGGTTCCCCACGACCTTGCTGCGCAGTTCGGCCTGCGTCGTCAGGAACTGCGCCAGCCGCGCCAGCACGCTCTCCAGGAATCCGCCCTTCTCACCCGCCCGCACCATGGCGATGTGGACCCGCGGGAAGATCTCTGGCCTCGCTTCCATCGCCGCGGCGAGTTCTGTCCCTTCCGCCACCGCGTCCGCCACTTCTCCGAACGTCTTGGCCAGCACGGGCACCGACTTCTGCGACCCGAGCAACTTCAGCCCTCGCATCAGCGGCACCCCCGCCCGCAGCAAGTCCGCGAGTTGCTGGTACGCCTGCGCGAGTTGCCGCGTGGACGCCCGACGTGCCCGTAGCCGCCCACCCCCGGACTCCTTTGCCGGCGCAACCTTGATCGGCGTGAGTCGGCGAGATTCGAGTTCCGCGAGTACCGCCTGCTCGTTCCCGCTCGTCAGCACCCCGCCGACGCGCTCGCCTGTCACCGTGATGGCCGTGTACTCGAAGTTGGGCATGGCCGGGGATGATACGGGGTCATCTCTTTGGTGGCCCTGCTCTCCAGAGCATCTATGAGTGTGCCGAAGTCAAGGGGGGACGGGAAGGAATCGGGATGATCCGCGCATCTATTCGAGGTCGCCGCAGGGGCGCCTCATG
>JBGSIF010000367.1:0-5111 GCA_041742635.1 Phycisphaerales bacterium | reverse complement strand
CGGCGGCTGGCTGAGCGCACGCGGCCGCTATTCGAACAGGGTGAGCCGCTGCCGGGGGTGCTGAACAAGCGGATCCGGGCGGTGGTGTGGTTGTTTGCGGCGGGCGGTCGGCGGGTGCTGGCGTCTGTAGAACGACGCGGATGCACCACGCTGTGGAGCCGGCCTACGCTCTCGGGCACTGAAAAAGGGATGCTGCTGGGGCGTGCCTGGTTGGCATCCCGTGTGTAGCGGGACAGCGGCAGTTCAATGACGCCCGGCACGCAGAACGGGACGACCCGAGAACGAACAAGACGACCCGGAGCCTGCACGCCTTGGACGCCGCTTCTCTCCTGAACTCGACCCGCAGCATCGGCACGATCGAAGTGCCAGCGGCACCCGCAACGCTGACACGAGCGGCGGTGCCGTCGTTCCCCGGGGTATCGGCGGTGGAACTCGCCGCGGGGTATGAACAGTGCGCGCAGATCACGCGGTCGCGTGCGCGGAACTTTTATTACGGCTTGCGTCTGACCCCCGAGCCACGGCGGTCGGCGATCTATTCGATCTATGCGTGGATGCGTGGGGCGGACGACGCCGCCGACGCGCAGCAATCGATGGAATCCAAGCGAGCCGAACTGGACCAATATCGGCACCATACGAGCCGGATATTGGAAGGCGAAATCGATCGCACGCTGCCGGGGTATTGGTTGGGGTTCGCCGCGACGCTGCGGACGTACCCGATCAGCCCGCGGGTGTTCTTGGACATGCTCGATGGGCTGGATGAAGACCTGCAACACGACGGGTACGAGACGGACGAAGAACTCGCGCGGTACTGTTACCGCGTCGCGTCGACGGTGGGGCTGGTGTGCGTGTCGATCTGGGGGCTGGCGAGCGGAGCGGACCCGAAGCAGGCCCGCGACCTGGCGATCCATAGAGGACAGGCGTTCCAACTGACCAATATCCTGCGGGACTTTGCCGAGGACTTCGATGCGGATCCGAGCCGGGTGTATCTGTCACGGCACGGATTGGACGAGATGGGACTGAGCGCACAGCAAGTGCGGTCGTGGGCCGATCCGGCACGGTGCGAGCGATACCTTGGCGGACAGGCCGGCGCGGCGCGCGCGCTGTACGACGCATCGGCGGGGCTGGAAGACCTGATCGACCCGGCGTGCGCCCCGACGCTGTGGGCGATGACCCGAATTTATTCCGACATCCTGCGACTGATTGAGGCCAACCCGAGGCGGGTGGTCAGGGCCAAGCGAGTGCGGCTGCGTTCGACTCGGAAAGCGGGGATCGCGCTGCGGGCATCGTGGCGGGCGAAGCGAAAGAAGTGGGATCTGTAAGCCGCGTGTTCCGGCTATGAAAGCGCGTCGCCGAGTTCCTGAATCGGGCGTACGACCGACGTAGGCTCTCGGTAGTTCTCGCTCCAGAACTCGCACGCTTCGAGGTCGATGATGAACCACTCGGGGTCGGACGCCGAAGCGCTCAGCCGCATCGACAGCCCATCGTCCGTAGGCAGGCTCACGAGGTGATTGGTGCGACGCGAGTCGGCAATTACAACACGATCGACGACCCGGGTGAGGCGCATGAAGTACATCGGACGCATCACGCCGCGTGCCCACAGCTCGCTCCGGCCCGACGCGTAAAGGTCCACCTTCCAGGCACCGTCGGGCGAAAAGATCGTGCGCTCGATTTGCTTCGGGATGGTGGCAGCGGTCGGCGGTGTGGGCGCAGGCGTTGGCACCGGAGGTTGGCATGGTGTTGGGGCGGGGGGCGTCGAACGGATCGGGGCGGACGCGGGGATGGAGGTGAGGGTGGGGGTGCGAGTAGGAGTGGGCGTCACCGGGACGATTGGTTCACGTCGGCTCTTGCGCACGCTGACGCGCTGCCGGAGTTCGCGGAGTTCGGACTCGGGCCGCCCGATCGCGGCTTGCAACTCGTCAATCCAGCCAAGACGTGGGATTCCTGTACCACCAGCGGTGATGCGGTAGCGCTCAGCGTCGAGATCGAGTTCCACCGTCAGCCTCGGATTTACCGCTGGGTAGTGTGCCATCGTCAGTTCGACGACGTGCGCGGCGGTGAAACGTGCTCGGGCGTCCCAGTATGTCGTACGCAGATCCAGCAGGGCATCGCCCGAGCGTGTCTCAATGACTCGCGGCGGGGAGATCCAGTCGGACATCTTCCAGCGGTTCGTGGTGAGGTCCACGAGGAACCGCCCGTCCGGCGCGAGCACGTCGCCCGCGGTGGGCGGATGCGCAGAGCGGAACGGATCAATCGGCCAAGGCGACACAGTCACGCTACCGGCATATTTCAGATGGAATGTGTGATGATCGATCGGTGCGTGACCACCGTCGAGGCTCGGAGTACGCCAAAGTCCACGCACCATCTCGAAGGTGCCGTCGATGCGTTCGTGTGTCGCGTGGTGTTCGAGGGTGAGGTCGAGGTAATAGTGTTCGTCGCGGAAGCGGTACGCCGCGCAGACCCATGGACCGGAGGTGAGGTCGATGAGATCAACGGCGTGTGTGGTATGAGAGACTCGGATGTGACTGAGGTTCGGATGGGAACTGAGCGGCCAATCGAGAACGCGCCAGGGGCCGAAGAATGCGGCGTTGTCGGGGGGCATGAGTTCACTGTAGCGACGAAGTAGAGAATGACGGATGATCTGAATGTAATCAAAGGTCGTGGTGTGTAGAACGACCGTTGAACGGGCGTCTCGCCCGGAACTGGGCGTTCACCACCTGGCGCGACGCCCGGTCCACTCGTCACGCAACAGACCAGTCGTCACCTTGGACTACACCCGGCTTGGCTAGCAAGACGGGCTGAGCAACTGGGGGGTTTCATTGCCGCGCGTTGATTATTCCGTGCGTTTGAGCCATTCGATCTCGTGCTGGTCGAGTTTGGCTTTGGTTTCGTCGCGTTCGGTGAGGAGGTCGCGGCAGCGGGTCGCATCGCGGTAGACGTCTTCCTGCGAGAGGAGCACGTCGATTTCTTTGAGTCGGGAATCGATGCCGGCGATTTCTTTTTCGAGGCGGTCGTTGGACATCCAAGAAAGGCCGCTTTTGTCGGAGCCGTGCGAGTGCTTCTTGGGCGCGCCGTTCGAGGGTGCCGATCGGCGAGCATCCCCGCCCCCACCGCCACTATTTCTACCACCCTCCCGGCCCGCGTTCGCAGGACCACTGCCAGCCGCGGGTCCGCGTGAGGAGCCGGACGATGCGGGCTTGGGTGGAGCCTGCTTGGCGGCGGCGGCGGCTTTTTTCTTTGCTTCTTCCCCTGCCCGGCGACGTTCGGCGTCCTGCTCCGCGGCTTTCTGCGCCGCGGCCTTCTCGGCCTGCTTGCGGTGCCACTCGGTGTAGTTACCGTGGAAGACCTCGACCCCGCCGTGACCGTCCATGACGATCAAGTGCTCGCAGGTCGCGTCGATGAGCGCGCGGTCGTGAGAGATAAGGATCATCGTGCCGTCGAATGCGGTGGGGCGGTCGTCGTCTTCCTCGTCTGGAGCGGCGAGCACGTCTTCGAGCCGCTCCGCGGAGGAAATATCGAGGTGGTTCGTAGGTTCGTCGAGGATCAAGAGGTTCTTCGCGCTGGCGAGGAGCCCGGCGAGGCGAGCGCGGCTGCGTTCGCCGCCGGAGAGCGAGTCAATGCGTTTGTCCTGATCCTTGCCGCTGAAGAGGAACGCGCCGGCGAGGTCGCGGGCCTGCTGCTCGCTGAAGATGGTGCCGGAGTTTTCGCGTTTGATGATGAGTTGGAGATACTCGTAGACCGCGAGGCTCCCCTCGGCTTCGTCGCCGGTCTGCGAGTAATAACCGACGACGACGTTGGACCCGATCTTCACCATGCCTGCGTCGAGGGGGAGTTGCCCGAGCAGACCGCGGACGAGAGTGGATTTCCCGGCACCGTTGGGGCCGATGATCCCCCATCGCTCGCCGCGGGAGATGGTGACGTCGAGTTCGGTGAAGAGAACTTTGGCGGCGGCGTTGGGGTCGGTAAACTCGTCGTGGAGACGGTCGATTCCGGCGGGTTCGGAGCCGGGCTTGAAGGCGTATTTTTTGCTTACGCCGCGGGCGACGACGACAAGGTCGCCGGCTCGCGGGGCCTTGGGCAATTCAAAAGCAAGGCGGCTGAGTTCAACGGGGCGTTCGAGCGTGTTGTCGCGTTTTTCTCGCTCGAGTTTGGAGAGTCGTCCCTGGGCCTGCTTGGCGCGCTGGCCGGCCTTGAAACGGCGGATGTATTCTTCTTCCTTGCGGAACTTTCCCTGCTGTTTCTCGAAGGCTCGCATCTGGGTGAGACGGCGCTGGTAGCGGATCTCGCAGAACGCGGTGTAGTTGCCGGGATAGTCGATCAGGCGGCCTTCTTCGACCTCTTCGATGCGCGTCACCACGCGGTCGAGCATGTAGCGGTCATGGCTGACCATCAGCACCGCGCCCTTGAACTCGTTGACGAGGAAGTCTTCCAGCCACTCGCGCCCGGCGATGTCGAGGTGGTTCGTCGGCTCGTCGAGGAGCAAGAGGTCGGGGCTTTCGAGGAGTAACTTGGCGAGGGCGAGTCGTCCTTTTTGGCCGCCGGAGAGACCCGAGATTTTGATATTGAACTGAGCGTCGATGAACCCGAGGCCGTGGAGGACTTCGTCGATTTTGTGGTCGATGACGTAGCCGCCTGCGGCCTCCATGCGCTGCTCGACCTCCATCTGCTTCTTCATCAACCGATCGATCTTGACGTCCACGTCCGCCGCGCCCGAGTGCGAGACGACTTCCATTTCGTGGTAGACCGCTTCGAGTTCGGCGTGAAGACGGAAGAGTTCGTCAAAGGCCTTTCCGGCTTCTTCGCGGAGCGTGAGGGTCGGATCAAGGATCGGATCCTGACGCAGGAAGCCGACGCGTGCGCCGCGGAGCAGGCCGGTGGAGCCTGCGTCGGGGGTGAGTTCGCCGGTGATGAGGCGCATGAGCGTGGACTTGCCCGCGCCGTTGCGACCGACGAGGCCGATGCGCTCGCCGGGTTCGATGGAGATGGTCGCGCCGTCGAGGATGACGGTCTGGCCGATGGAGAAGGAGAGGTTGGTGGCGGCGAGGAGTGGCATAGTGGGCGAGCGTGGGGCGTGTGGGTGTGTGTGGGGGGGGCGTGTGGGGGGGCAGGGATAG
>JBGSIF010000366.1:0-2610 GCA_041742635.1 Phycisphaerales bacterium | reverse complement strand
GTCGCGCCGTGGCCCCGCCAAGCCGCCCCTGCGTGTCTTCACGACCACCCTCTGGGAATACCCCAGCCAGCACTACGACGCGCCCGACGGCTCCACCATCCAAGGCGACCAGTCCTACATCGGCGCGACCCCCAGTTGGGTCATCTGGCAACTCCTCACCCGTTACACACGCGAGCGAGACCTCGTCGTCGATCCCATGTGCGGCAGCGGCACCACGATCGACGTCGCACGCGGGATCAACCGCCGAGCGCTCGGCTACGACCTCGCCCCGACGCGCGACGACATCTTCCGCGCCGACGCACGCACCCTCCCTCTCGAAGCCGGCGTCGCCGACTTCGTCTTCATCGATCCCCCGTACTCGACGCACATCGACTATTCCGACGACCCGCGCTGCATCGGCAAACTCGACGCCGCCGACTCGTCATCGCCTGCCGCAGCGCATCGGGTCGAACACTACTACGACGCCATGACCCGTGTGATCGACGAGGTCCACCGCGTACTCAAGCCCAAACGCTACATGGGGCTGTACGTCTCCGACTCGTGGCGCAAGCGCAAGGCCGACGAGCCGGAACAAGCCGCACGCGACGCCGTACCGGGCCGGGCCCACTTCACGAAGGGCGGCGTCTTCATGCCCATCGGCTTCGAACTCTTCTCCATCATGCGTCGCAAGTTCACCGCGATCGATATCGTCGCCGTCGTGCGTCACAACGACAAACTCAAGCGCAGCAACTGGCACAAAGTCGCCGAAGAACAGAACTACTTCCTGCGCGGGTTCAACTACCTCTTCATTATGAAGAAAGACTGAACCCGACCGACTCGCGTCGCAGGCCAACACTCGCGATTAGTACGCCAGCACTTGGCCGATCGATTCCGCGATCCGATCCGCGTCCGGCAGGTAATCGAGTTCCAGTTTGTAATACGGCATGATCGTGTCGAAACCGCACACCCGCTGCACCGGCGCTTGCAGGTGCAGGAAACACCGCTCCTGGATCATCGTGGCGATCTCCGCGCCGAAGCCCGCCGTCTTGGGCGCTTCGTGAACGATCACGCAGCGGCCCGTTTTCTCGACGCTCGCCGCGACCGTGTCCGCATCGTACGGATAAATCGTTCGCAGGTCGATGAGTTCCGCGCTCACGTCCTCGGGCAGTTGGTCCATCGCGGCGACACACTGAAGCACCGTCGCGCCCCACGACACGATCGTCACGTCCGTCCCTTCGTTCACGACCTTCGCCTGCCCAATCGGGATCATGTACTCCGCCTCGGGCACTTCCTGACGGAAGGCGCGGTAGATCCGCTTTGGCTCGAAGAACACGACCGGGTCCGGATCCCGGATCGCCGATATGAGCAGCCCCTTCGCGTCGTACGGCGTGCTGGGCATCACAACCTTCAGCCCAGGATGATGCGCGTAAATCGCCTCGGGCGAATCCGAGTGCAGTTCCGGCGCGTGGATCCCGCCGCCCACCGGCACACGCACGGTCATCGGGATCGTGATCGCGCCGCGGCTGCGCGTTCGGTACCGAGCCGCGTGGTTCACGAGTTGGTCATACGCCGGCCCCAAGAACCCCTCGAACTGGATCTCCGGGATCGGCCTCATTCCCGCCATTGCAAGCCCGATCGCCGTGCCCATGATCCCCGACTCGGCGAGCGGGGTGTCCTGCACACGGTCCGCGCCGAACTTCGCCTGCAACCCCTCGGTCACTCGGAAGACGCCCCCGTTTTTGCCGACGTCCTCACCTAGCAGGATGATCCGCGGGTCCGCCTCCATCTCTTGCGAGAGCGCGAGCGTGATTGCTTGTACGAGCGTGAGTTCTGCCATGGTGATGATCCGACATGAATGAAAAAATAAAATCCCGGCCAGCAACGCCGATGGTAGCGTGCAGTGGACCGGGCGTCCCGCCCGGCGGGTCGCGCAGCAGGGCAATCGCATGATCGCTCCTGGGTGGCCCGACGGTCCCCGTCGGTCTTCGGGGAGTATCGGAATTTCCAATACTTCCGAGTCCATCGAGCCGTCGAGATAGGAAGTGTTCAGATTCTTCTTGGCGATAATGCGATTGCCCTGGGTCGCGCAGACCGTCGCTGCGTACACAGCGATCCGCTCTAATCCCCCAGCCGCTTCGGCCACACATCATCCGGCGGTGGCGGGTCCATATTCCCATCAGGCCGAATGTGGTTCAGCAGCGTTTCTTTCGCCTTGTCGTACATCACCTGCCCGTTCACTACCGTCCACCGTGCCATCGTCATGTAGTGCAGCATATCTCCGTCGGCTACGACGAAGTCCGCGTCCTTCCCCTCTTGGATCGATCCGACCCGGGCGTCGATCCCGAGGATCTTCGCCGCGTCGAGCGTGATCGCCCGCAGCGCGAAATCCTCGCTCAGACCGCCGCGCACCGCGAACGACGCTTCCAGGTTCAGTTGCAGCAGGTCGCGCCCGCCCAGCCCGCCGAACCCGACGCCCGGCAGCGCGGGGATGATCGCTACCTGCACCCCGTGCTGGTGCAGGATCGCCGCGACACACCGGTGCGTCTCATCAAGAAGCCCAAGATTGTTGTCGGGCACTGGTCTGATCCTGCCGATGGGGTGATCTCGTTCGTCGCCGATGCCGAACGCGCG
>JBGSIF010000365.1:0-5876 GCA_041742635.1 Phycisphaerales bacterium | reverse complement strand
CGCGCAAGAGCACGCCGTTCGCGGCGACGCGGGCGGGCGAGTCCGCCGGGCAGAAGGCGCGGAAGATCGGCGTGAGCGAGGTCGAGGTTCGGATCAAGGGCGTCGGGGCGGGGCGCGAGTCCGCCGTGACGGGGATGGTCTCCACGGGGATCCGCGTGACGGCGGTGGAGGACCACACGCCGATCCCGCATAACGGATGCCGACCGACGGGTCGTCGCCGCGTCTAAACAGAACAGAATCGCGGGAACCTTGATCGATTTCCGCGATATTTTTGAATTATCCCCCCGACAGAAGAGGCTCCGTGCTGGCAGCGGCAGCGTTGAGTTCCTCGTGAGCGGCGTGGGATTGGCTTGATCGATGGCCGCCGCTGAAAACTAGAGGTGCATCATGCGCATTCGCTGGCGTGGGCTGGAACTTCCCAGCCGAGTTCTCGTTGATCAGAAATCGAAGACGGACATGGCGGCGCGGTTCATGGTCGAGCCGTTCGAGCGTGGGTTCGGGACGACGATCGGAAACTCGCTCCGCCGGATTCTGCTCTCGTCGCTCGAAGGCGCGGCGGTGACGGCGGTGAAGATCAAGGGTGCTCCGCACGAGTTCACGTCCTTGCCGGGCGTGATGGAAGACGTGACCGAGATCATCCTGAACATCAAAAACCTCGTCGTGAAACTCGAGAGCGACGAGCCGAAGACGATGAAACTGGCGGCTCGCGGGCCGGGCGAAGTGACGGCGGACCTGATCGAAGCGGATTCGTCCGTCACGATTATCAACAAAGACCTCGTGATAGCGACGTTGACCGACAAGGTCGATTTCGAGATGGAACTGCGGGTGAGCAAAGGGCGCGGGTACGTCCCGGCGAGCGAGCAATACGCACGGCAGGACGAGCAGGAGATCGGGCTGATCCCGCTGGATGCGATTTATTCGCCGGTGGAGCGGGTGCGGTACAAGGTCGAGGAAACGCGAGTCGGCCAGAAGACCAACTTCGACAAGTTGCTCCTGGATATCTGGACGGACGGGACGATCTCGCCGGAGATGGCGCTCGTCGAGGCGGCGAAGATCCTGCGAAAGCACCTCAACCCATTCGTGCAGTACTTCGACATGGGCGAAGAACTGGTGTCCGCGGAAGCCGCAGCGGCCGCGAGCGTGGACGAGGAACTGATCCGCAAGTTGAACATGCCAATCTCGGAACTGGACCTGTCGGTCCGGGCGAGTAACTGTTTGGAATCGGCCCGGATTGCCACCGTGGCGGACTTGGTCTCGAAGTCAGATGCAGATTTGCTCAAAGTGCGGTCGTTCGGGCGGACGTCGCTGCGAGAGGTGAAGAAGAAGTTGACCGAGATCAACCTGGATCTCGGGATGCAGTTGCCGGAGGGCGTGAACACCACCGGCGGCAAGTTGGATTGAGCCGAAGTGCTGAACACGCGTGGCGGAGACGCCGACGTGATTCGGCGAGGATATACTTGTCTCCGATCTTGGGGTCGGCCCGGGCCGGTTCGGCCGGGGTGATTCTTTAGATCGTTTGATTCCTGAGGAGTTTTTCGATGCGACACCGACGAGCAGGCTACCGATTGGGGCGGACCACGGCCCACCGTGCGTCCACGCTCCGCAACATTGCGGCGGCCCTCTTTGAACACGGGCAGGTCACGACGACCATCCCGAAGGCCAAGGCCGTGCAGCCGTTTGTTGAGAAGATTATCACGCTTGCGAAGCGGGGCGATCTACACGCACGACGGCTGGTCATCGCCAAACTGGGCGGGGATCGGCAAGGGTTCGATTGGATGTACTTGCCCAGCAAGCCGACGGAGCAGGAAAAGCAAGCCGTGGGCGCGCTGCGTGATCGGGCATCGGCGTACTTCGATATTCCCGAGTCTTCGCAGGTAGAACGCAACCGCTACGGCGAACTGCGCAAAGCCCCGAAACTCGTGAAGCATATTTTCGAGCACGTCGCGCCCCGGTTCCAGAATCGGACAGGCGGCTGCACCCGGATCATCAAGTTGGGTCGGCACCGGATCGGTGACGGCTCGGAACTGTGCCTGATTCAGTTCGTGGGGTCAGAACAAGGTCCGGAAATCGGCGGGCGACCGAGCACTCGTCGGCGTATTGCCGATAAGCGCACGGCGTTCGCGGCAAAGGTACGAAAAGAACCGGCAAAGGAATGAACCCGGCGTGCCGATAGTTGGTACAATCTGTATGGATCCCACACTCGGTCGAGTGATGGTGTTGAACTCTTAACCTCCGCCTCAAATGCGGCACTACGCACTAGGAGAATGATCATGAAGAAGGCTCGTCTGTTCGGTTTGGCGTTGGTTGGTGCGGTCGCCCTGATGGCTGGCTGCGCGAACGATGAAGCGGCGACTTGCTCTGACAGCGCTTGCTCGGCCGAGAAGGCTGCTTGCGCGAGTTCCTGCTCTACTGACAAGGCCGCTGGCGCGACAGGCGAAGGCTCCTGCAGCGACAAGGCCGCGTCTGGGTGCTGCAAGGAAAAGGCTCCCGCTGCGGCGAACTAAGCCGGCCAAGGGGCTTCCAGTCCCGCATTTGATTCGTATTGGGGGGGGATGTACGATCTAAATACCTTCGAGTTGGTTCATCCCAGCACGAAGGTGTTTTTCTGCATAGGTATACTTACTTATCGGCCTTGATCGTGGAATAATCGGGTTTCTCGATGAAATGATCAGGGCGTGGGTCCAAGGAAAGGTTCTGCGGCGTCTGCCTTGTGGGCAGGTGCCCAGCAGAAACAGAAGGAGTTCGCGATGAAGAAGTTTGGAATGGGTGCGTTGGTCGCTCTGGCGATCGTTGGTGCGTCGGTTGCGTCTCTTACGACCGGCTGCGAGAAGAAGGCGGAGCCCGCGAAGAAGGCTCCGGCCGACGGCGCTAGCACCGAGAAGCCCAAGACCGACGGCGGGCACTAAGCCCGTCTGAATGGTGAAGTTTGAAATCTCAACAGGCCCGCCGCGGCATACGCGGCGGGCCTGTGTTGTTTCGATGGATTGCTAGGCTCGGAATGATTGTCGAAGCCGGGGTGTGGGTATGAGGGCGCGGGTAGTCGGTTGAGCGGGTGGCGTGGAGGTGATCGGCGTGGTATTGTTTTGCATGGCAAACCACTCCTGCGGCTCTGGGGGCTGTTCACCGACGGGGCGTGATCTTCGGCGTGCGCCGGCGAGCGGCGAGGTCGTGAATCGCCCGTGCTGCGGCGGGCGCGATCTTGGCCCGCTGGAAGAGCACGAGGGGCCGTCGGCGGACGATATTGCGAGGTTCGGGGACGATGTGACGCAGACATGCCCGAAGTGCAAGTCGGAGATGTACGACGACGCCGCGATGTGCTGGAAGTGTGGGCACGCGCTCATGGGCACGGATCGAGCCAAGCCGGTGCCGAAGTGGATGATGATCGGCGCTGCGGCGGCGTGCGTCGGCTTTATTCTGATGTTGGTGCTGCGGTAGCCGCGGAGAGGCGATGAGGGCGGGCGAGGAGTTGCTCAGTCGCTGCTGCTTGAGCCTGAGTCGGAAGATGAGCCGGAATCGGACGACGAACCTGAATCGTAAGAGACATCCGACGAAGAGTTGCCGTAATCACCGGTTGCGGCCGGTGAGTCTTCCCATGTACTCTGGAGTGCGTTAGAATCGGAGTGAGAAGCGGAATCACCGGTATGGGCGTCGGTGTGTGTGGTATGGGCGTCGGTGTGTGTGTGGCCGGGGTGTGAGGGATCGGCGTGTGGATCGAAGGAGTTGATGAGGTGAGCGGCGGCGATGCCACGTGCGATCGGGGCAGCGGGGGGCCATGAGACAACGACGCCGTCGTCGTCGCTGCCGGATGAGTCTGAATCACCGGCGTTGTGTTCGTCGCTATAGGGAGCGCCTTTGGAGGCGAGGTTCCACCACATACGGGCCGCGACGAGGCCGCCAACAACAACGAAAAGAGTCACGCCGATGACGACGTAGATATCCATGTGTCATGGTATGTACGCGGCGTGGCGGGTTTCCGAGAGGGTGCTACTGTCCACTCGTTGTACCCGAGTCCGTTCGCCCGGCACGCACACACGCGAGGAGTTGCACATGGCCTTTGAAATTGAAGTGATCCACGCCCGCCAGATCCTGGATTCGCGCGGGAATCCCACGATCGAGGTCGAGGTCGGGTTGTCGTCGGGCGTGCTGGCGCGAGCGGCGGTGCCGTCGGGGGCCTCGACGGGCGAGCACGAAGCCGTCGAACTGCGGGACGGGGATAAAAAATACTACATGGGCAAGAGCGTCCATAAGGCGATCGACAATGTGAACACGCGGCTCGCGCCGGCGATCGAAGGGATGGACGCGCGAGAGCAGGAAGACATTGACGCCGCGATGTGCGAGATGGATGGAACGGCGAACAAGTCCGCGCTGGGCGCGAACGCGATCCTAGGCGTGTCGATGGCGGTGGCGAAGGCGGCGGCGGAGGGGAGCGGGCTGCCGCTCTTCCGGTACCTGGGCGGCTCGGCGGCGAAGGTGCTTCCGGTGCCGATGTTGAACATCCTCAACGGGGGAAAGCACGCGGACAACAACGTTGATTTTCAGGAGTTCATGATCCAGCCGTGGGGCTTTGATAACTTCCACGACGCGCTGCGGGCCGGCGTCGAGGTGTACCACACGTTGCGCAAGGTGCTGCACGAACGGGGGCTCTCGACGGCGGTCGGAGACGAAGGGGGCTTCGCGCCGGACCTGAAGTCCAACGAGGAGGCGCTGAAACTGATCCAGGAAGCGACGGAGAAGGCCGGGTATGACTGGGGGCGTCAGATCTTCGTCGCGCTGGATCCGGCGACGAGCGAACTGTGGAACGAGGCGCAGGCCGGCGGGGGCGGCGGTGCGGGGCACGGCGGTGCGAAGAAGAGTGGGGGGGGCAAGAAGCCCGCGGGCAAGAGCAAGGCCGTCGAGGGGTACCGTTTCTTCAAGAGCGAACCGAACCGGATCGCCACGAGCGACGAGATGATTGATTTGTGGGCCGGGTGGTGCAAGAAGTACCCGATCCGTTCGATCGAGGACGGGCTGGCGGAGAACGACTGGGGCGGATGGGCGAAACTGACGGCGCGGCTGGGGGACAAGATCCAGCTCGTGGGCGATGACTTGTTCGTTACAAATCCGCGGTTCCTGGCGCGTGGGCTCAGGGACAAGTGCGCGAACGCGATCCTGGTGAAGGTGAACCAGATCGGGACACTCAGCGAGACGTTCGACGCGGTGAATCTGGCGACGCGCAGCCGCTACGCGAGCGTGATGAGCCACCGTTCGGGGGAGACGGAGGACACCACGATCGCGGACCTGGCGGTGGCGACGAACTGCGGGCAGATCAAAACAGGCGCGCCGTGCCGAAGTGACCGCAACGCGAAGTACAACCAGTTGCTGCGGATCGCGGAAGACCTCGGGGACGCGGCGGTGTACGGGGGGACGCTGTGGTGGCGGTAGGCTGCTGTGCCGAGTCGGCAGAGGTCGAAGGAAGGGGGTACGCGGCGATGGTGGCCGTGCCAAGGAAATGTCGGGAATGGTTCGAGAGACGAGCGCAGGAGAGTGCCACGAGCGAAAAACAACGCCGGATCGATCGAACGTGTGAACTCGACGGTCGAATTGCAAGGTGAGAGAGACAGAAAGTGAATGAAAGCGCGATGAGACTTGATTCTGGGTGGTCTAAACCATAAAACATGATCTAGATTGCGGGGTAGAGCAGCCTGGTAGCTCGTCGGGCTCATAACCCGGAGGTCATTGGTTCAAATCCAATCCCCGCTATTGCCCGGGTCGTCCAGAAACTGGACGACCCACCCGTTAGAAGTGAACGCCCCGACCGCAAGGCCGGGGCGTTTGCGTTTCCGGGCCGCGTTTTGCCGAGTCGCTCGACATGCCCCACCTCGGGAAGTCTCACCGAC
>JBGSIF010000364.1:0-18391 GCA_041742635.1 Phycisphaerales bacterium | reverse complement strand
ATGCCCGTCGCCATCGCCGCTCGACGCCGCGACAAACTCGACGAAGTCGCCGCTCGCATCCGCGTCGCCGGGGGCACCGTCCTTGTCGTCGAGTGCGACGTGGCAAAGCCCGACGATTGTGAACGATTCATCGACGACACCGTGCGTCAGTTCGGATCCATCTATGCCGTCTACGCCAACGCCGGCTTCGGCGTCGAACTCCCCATCCATGAGATGTCCGACGCCCAGATGCGCGATATCTTCGAAACCAACTTCTTCGGCACGATGTCCACTATCCGCCCAGCCCTTCGCCACATGCTCACCGCACCCGCCGCGCCACGAGGGCACGTCCTGATCTGCTCATCCTGCGTCGCCAAAATGCCCCTGCCCTATTACGGCGCGTACTCCGCGACCAAAGCCGCCCAGAACCACATCGCACGCGCCATGCGACTCGAACTCGAACCCCGCGGCGTCCACGTTTCCAGCATTCACCCCATCGGCACCCGTACCGAGTTTTTCGATCAGGTCAAAGACCGCACCGGCGTTGCCAAACTCGTCGAACATACCCCCGACCGCCTCCTCCAATCTCCCGCTTTCGTCGCCGACCTCACCGTCCGCTGCCTCCGCCGACCTGTCCCGGAAGTCTGGACCGGCATGAAGGGCCACTTCGTGCGCTTCGGGATGTCTGTGACCACCTTTGTCCCTCGCGTCGGTGATTTTTTCATCCGCGGAATGGTCAACAAGCGATTGAAATAACCAGTACGTATGTGTCCATACTTTTTACCGGGCGGTTTCACCCCGCCCTGTCGCAAGGTCGCTTGGATTCGCACGCCCGGACCCGATATCGCTGGCCACCCCTGTGAAAAATCTCGCATTGAATTCGGATACACTCTGCGTTCATCCGCACAACTACCGAGGGATCCCACCATGTCGCGCTCACTCTTCGCCCGCCTGCACGCCCGTCACGCCCCCAAAGACTCTTGCGCCCTCTCTCGCCGAGAGGCTCTCGCCATCACCCTCGCATCCTCCGCCGGCCTGCTCATCAGTTCCGGTACCTCGCTCGGTTCGGTCGCCCGCCCACGCCGTCTCTCTTCGGCCAAGAGCGTGATCGTCATCGGTGCCGGTTTCGGCGGGCTTGCCTGCGCCCACGAACTCAAAGCCGCGGGTTACGACGTCACCGTCGTCGAAGCACGCGACCGCGTCGGCGGCCGCGTCTTCTCCTTCAACAACGTCTGCTCGAAAGACTTCGTCCCGGGACGCAACGTCGAGGGCGGCGGCGAACTCGTCGGTTCCAACCACCCCACTTGGGTCCGTTACGCCGATCACTTTAAACTCGAGTTCCTCGACGTCCTCGAAGAAGAAAACGTGGACTATCCCATCATCTTCGACGGCAAACGCCTCGTCGGTGACGAGTCCAACGCGCTCTACGAAGAAATGGACGCCGCCAACGCATTGGCGAACACCGACGCCATGAACATCAACGCCGACGAACCCTGGAAGAGCGACAACGCCGACGCTCTCGACAAACGCTCCATGCAAGATTGGATCGACTCCCTCGCCGATGTCTCCGCACTCACCAAACGCGCTATCTCCATCGAGAACGCCTCCAACAACGGCGTCGATTGCAAAGCCGCCAGTTACCTCGGGATGCTCGCCTGCATCAAGGGCGGCGGGGTCGAGAAATACTGGACCGATTCGGAGGTCTACCGATGCAAAGGCGGCAACCAACTCCTCGCTCTCAAACTCGCCGAAGCCATCGGCAAGGACCGCATCGTCCTCGGCCTCGCCGTCAAAGAAGTCGATATCAAGGCTGACAAAGTCCTCGTCAAGTGTTCCGACGGACGCACCATCGAGGCCGATGATGTCGTCCTCGCCGTGCCCCCGCCGACCTGGAAGAAAATCAACTTCGTCCAGCCTCTCCCCGCCGCCCTCGCCCCGCAGATGGGCATCAACGTCAAGTATCTCAACCATCTCAAAACCAAGTTCTGGGTCGAGAAAAAAATGGCCCCTTGGGGCTTCACCGACGGCAACATCGTCATGACCTGGGACGGCACCGACGGACAAGACGGCATCGAAAACGCCGCTCTCAACTGCTTCTCCGGCGGTAAAGCCGCCTCCAATCTTCTCGCTATGGGACGCGACGAACGCACCGCTTACATCAAATCCGAACTCGAAAAACTCTTCCCCGGCTTCAACGATCAGTTCGTGCAGGGCCGCTTCATGGACTGGCCCAACGAGCAGTACACCGGCGCCGGCTACTCCTTCCCCGCTCCGGGCGAAGTCACCAAAGTCGGCCCCATCCTCTACAAAGGCTCTGGCGGCGGCCGCCTCCACTTCGCCGGTGAACACTGCTCCTATAAGTTCACCGGCTACATGGAAGGCGGTCTCAACTCCGGCGCATCACTCGCCAAACGAATCGCCCTCCGCGACGGCGTCATCAAAGAATGACTCTTCGCCTCATCCGTCCCCCACACTACGCTCACACGAGATCACACCGCCAACGTTCGGCGGTGTTTTTCTTTTTGCTTCTTCACATCCACACCCCGATTTCACCCCTTTGAACTCGCTTGCCTCGCCACCTACATCCCCAGTTTTGCCTTCAGCACACGCTTCGTCTCGGCGTCCTCGATCACCGACGCCGAGAGTTCCGCGCCGCGCCGCACCAGCCCTGCGTCGTCTGAACCATCCAGTTCATTCATCAACCGTTTCGTCGCTCGAAGCGCGCGCGGACCACCCTGCGCGATCCGATCCGCCAGATGTTGAACCGCTCCGTCCAACATCTCGCGTGACTCAACAAGGTCCGTTGCAATCCCGATGGCGTGCGCCTCTCGCCCCGTCATCGTGCCCCCGCTCAGCAGCACGCGCCGGGCCGGGCCGGCACCGATCCGCCGCATCAGCCACGGCGCGACGACCGCCGGGCAGACCCCGAGATCCACCTCGGGGAACCCCATCTTCGAGTCCGCGTGCGTGACGGCGAAGTCGCACACGCACGCCAGCCCGCACCCGCCACCGATCGCCGCTCCGTTCACCGACGCGATTGTCACCATCGGCAGCGCACGCAGTTTCAGCGTGAACTCCGCGAGCGACGAAAGCAGCCGGAGCGGCGCACCGGGTTCGTTCAGCACCTGCTTCAAGTCCATCCCCGCACAGAACGACTTGCCCACGCCCGTCACGACCAGGACAATCAAGTCGCTCCGAGTTACAAGTTCGTCTACGCACGCATGGAGCGAATCCAGCAGATCGATCGACAGCGCGTTGCGCAACTCCGGGCGGTTCAGCGAGAGCGTCGCAATCGGACCGGCAAAGACCATGTGTGTGAGTTCAGACATGTCATTACCGTAGTGCAAGTTTCCGACTCGCACTACAGCGTTACCCCTTTGTGCCCCGCCTGTGCAACTTGTTTCACGCGATCCAGCAGGTCGGCCCGGTCCCGCCGCACGAAGACCCGGTTGTACGAAAGCCACATCACATGCTGGTACCCCTTGCCCTCCAGGTACTCAAGCAGCGTGCGGTCCGCTCCCATCGCCTGATCCTCGACGATCATCACCCCCGGCTTATACCGGTCCAGATCGAAACCATCGAGCAGGTTCATCTCCGCCCCCTCCACATCCAGAACCATGAAATCGACCGTCCCCTTGTAATCCCTCAGCAGGTTATCCATCGTCGTCAGCGGTACCGTGATGCTCGACGTCCCGCCGCCCTTCTTCGACGACGGCGGCCGCATAAACCTCTTCTTCGTCACCGAGCCGGGCAGGAATGAACTCGCCTCGTAGTCGTGCTTCGCCGAGGTGATGTGCGCGAACGTCGCCGTCCCGGTCGAGCCTTTCTTCGACAGCGCGGCGTGCTCCACCTGACTCCACTTCCGCAGCGCCTTGCACGCCGCGTGCCGCTCCGGGATCGGCTCCACCAGCAGCCCCGTCCATCCCATGCACTCAAACGCATACGTCACGGCATACGTGTACCCGTCGTACGCGCCGACCTCGATGTAAAACCCATCGGTCTTGCCGTCGAACAAATGCCACAACAGCACATCCTCCCCGAACTGCGAGCGGAACTCGATCTCACGCCGCGGCGTCTTGCCCTCTCTAGCCATCCGCTCGAACTGCTGCCGCGAGCAGATCGGCTTCACGAGCAGCAGCATCTCGGCCTCCGCCCGCTCGAGCCGCCCCAACCGACGGCGCAGCCGCTTGTACCGCTCCTCGGCGATGCACACAAACGCGACGAGCGCCACCCCCACAAGAGTCACGAGTCCCAGTTCCATCTCGGTCTCCCTCACGCCGGACTCGTTCGATTAGCCCCGCTTCGTCATAAACTCCAGCACGTCCACCTTGCTGATGATCCCGACGATCACGCCGTTATCGACCACCACCCCGACCTGGTCCGTCTCGAAGATCCGGAACAGTTCTTCGATCCGCGCCTTCGGATAAATCAACCCGCCCATCGGGTGGCACACCGACTTCGCCGGGCTTGCCTGCGTCACGGTCCCGGCCTGCATCCCGCGCAGCACATCCACCTCATGCACCATCCCGATCGGGTGCCCATGCCCATCCAGCACCGGCACCTGCGACACGCCGTGGCTCTTGAACATCCCGATGATGTCCCCCACCGGCGTCCCTTCGCTCGCCGTCAGCACCTTCGCGGCCGGGCGCGCCTTCAAGATATCCTCTACCAGCCCCAAGTCCCGGTCCCCTCCCAGGAACCCATAGTCCCGCATCCACGAGTCCTGCAAGAACTTCGTGATGTACCGCGTTCCCGAATCCGGCAGCACCGTCACCACAGTCTTGCCTTTGCCCAACTGCTTGGCCAGTTTCACCGCGATATGGACGTTGCACCCGCTCGACCCGCCGACGAACATCCCTTCTTCCCGCACCAGCCGCCGGGCCATCGAGAACGCTTCTTTGTCGTTCGTCTGATGGAACTCATCCACCACGCTGTAGTCCATCGCGTCGCACAAAATATCCTCGCCGATCCCCTCCACCTTGTACACATGCGGCGTCGGCATCGTCTTCGTATAAAAATAGTTGTAATGCACCGACCCGATCGGATCCACCCCCACCACACGGATCCCCGGTGCCTTCTTCTTCAGGAACCGCCCAACCCCCGACAGCGTCCCGCCCGTCCCCGCCCCGCTCACGAACGCATCGAACGCACCGCCCGTCTGTTCCCAGATCTCCGGCCCCGTCGATCGCTCGTGGGCCGTGATGTTGTCCTGATTATGGTACTGATTCACATAAAACGCATTCGGCGTCTCCCGCGCGATCCGCTTCGCCGTCTCCACATAATGCTGCGGCGAGTCCCCCGGCACATCCGTCGGCGTGATCACCACCTCCGCGCCGAAACCTTTCAGCATGTTCACCTTCTCGATGCTCATCTTGTCCGGCATCGTGAACACGCAGCGGTACCCCTTCACGCACGCCCACATCGCCACCCCCTGCCCCGTGTTGCCCGATGTATTCTCGACGATCGTCCCGCCGGGCTTGATCTCCCCTCGCTTCTCGGCTTCGTTCAAGATGTACACCGCCATGCGGTCCTTGATCGAACCCGTCGGGTTCATGTACTCGCACTTCACCAGCACTGTCGCGTCGTTCGGCCCGACGACCTTGTTCAGTTTCACGAGCGGCGTACGCCCGACGGCTTCCAATATGTTCGCGTCGTATTTCATGGGCACCATGATAGAACCCATGGCCCTTCTGCGTGACTGGGCCACGACTGTGCGGCCTTGAGCACAGTCGTGTCTTTGGCTGACCAAAACTTGCGAAGGCACACCCAATCGCAAAAGCCGATCCGTCGTTGCACAGTTCACGACGCTTCTACACCCGCGGCCCGCTCTCCCCAAGTTTCGCAATCGCCTCCCCGTACTGCTCCCGCAGCGGCTCCACCACTTCCTTGATGAACCGCTCCGTCTGCTCCACGCTCCGCCCGATGTACTTCATCGGATCGAGCAATCCCCCTTCACCCTCATCCCAGTTGAGTTCCTCCGCCAGCGGCCCGCCGCGGGCTTTGCCCCAGAAGTTGCGGTCGTTCCTGAGCCGCTCGATCAGGTCGTTATCGAGCCCCTCATCCTTCACGCGAGACCCCGCGGCTTGCGAATGCACCCGGATCAACTCGTGGTAGTGCTGCCGATCCCCCCCGAGTTTCACGCACGCCATCAGGATGTTCTCGGTCGCCATGAAAGGCAACTCGGCCATCAGGTTTTTCTTCACCATCGCCTCGTGGACGATGAGGCCCGACGCGACGTTGTGCATCAGGTCGAGCGCGCCGTCGAGGGCGAGGAAGGCTTCGGGGAGGCTCAGCCGGCGGTTGGAGGAGTCGTCGAGCGTGCGCTCCAGCCACTGCGTCGCGGCGGTGTCGTAGGCGTTCCCGACGAGGTTCATGACGAAGCGGGTAAGCCCGCAGATCCGCTCGCAGCGCATGGGGTTGCGCTTGTACGGCATCGCCGACGAGCCGATTTGCTTGGTCTCGAAGGGTTCGTCGAGTTCCTTGCGGTTGCAGAGGAGGCGGATGTCGGTGGCGATTTTGTGGAGGACGGCGGCAACCGACGCCAGACGACTTAGCAGTGCTGCGTCAAACACACGAGGATAGGTTTGTGTCACCAGTCCGAATGTATGTTGACTCAGAATCGATGCGACAGCGATCGCAATATCCGCTTGCTCTTCGTCTTCGCAGTAGGACTTGACGTACTCCTCGAAAGAAAATTCGGCCAAGCCGCAGTTCTTGAGCATGTACCAAGCACTTCTTGCAACAAGATGATCCACATGCGATCCGTTGCCTAAGAGAGCGATATAGGAAGCTTGTGTCCCGGTGGCTCCAGCAAGACCTTTCAGTTTCGGATCGTCCCAGAGCAGTGAGTACAAATCACAAAGCACGAACTGGAGCTCGCATGCCCAACCGGCGATTCGTCTTCCGACCGAAAGCGGCTGTGCTGGTTGATAATGCGTGAAGGCGAGTGTGGGCGTCGCCTTGTGTGTGGCGGCTACTTCGCCAATCACAGATATGACGCGTGCGAGCTTCGGCAGCACGATCCAATAGGCGTTGTAGATTGTTATTAGATCCGCATTACACACCACATCCTGACTCGTCATCCCCAGATGAATGATCCCCTTGGCCTTCGGGCACGAGTCCCCCAGCGCGTGCACATGGGCCATCACGTCGTGGCGCAGTTCCCGCTCATACTTCTCGGCGGCGCGGATCTCGTCGTCGGTAATCCCGCCGGGGCGATTGACGACGGCTCGCAGTTCCTCGACCTGCTCCTTCGTGACCAGTGGCGTGGGCTGATCACGCGTCAACTCATGCTGAGCTTCCGCGACGGCGAGCCAGATGCGTCGCCAGGTGTTGAACTTGTGCCGCGGCGACCACAGGCGCAGCATCTCCGGCGAGGCGTTGCGCTCGGCGAGGGGGCTGGTGTAGGTGTCGTACTTGCTCATCATTCCGTTCCACCTTCATCTTCGGCCGCCCCCGGCAATGACCATTCGGCTGGACGCTGTCGCGGGTACCCGTCAAGTCCGATGACGGTATCCGGCAACTGCGATGCCGACAGCACCCACGGTCGGATCCGGCGCTTCGCGGCGACGAGTTGCTCCAATCGAACCGAGCCTCGTCCGGGAGGAAACATCGCTATGACTGCTTTGGATGGGTACAGGTTGTTGACCGCGATGATCGCGGGGGAGAGGTCGGCGTCGGCGCTCACGATGATCGCCGTTTCAAACAGATCGCGGTGCGCGTCGCTGAGCAACTCAACCGCGATGTTCACATCGGTCATCTTCTCGTTGTGAACTTCCCAAACCGACCCGCACTGGTTGCATGTCCGGGCGTGGCTCTGGTAGACGCCGAGATGGATGGACACATTCGGTCGGGTTTGCAGCGCTTCGATGTACTCAGTCTGGCGCTGCACTTTGTCGGGTGGTCCGCTGACCCGGGATGTGAAATACTTGGTGGCAACAAGCACCTCTCGGCGTTCCAGAAGCCTCGAAACGACTTTCGGAATGTCAAGCCAGTACAGATGCTGAAGTCGTTGTGAGCGCAGGCCGAAGTAGAGGTTGAACCCGTCGATGTACGCGATCACCCGAGTGTTTGGTTGATTATTGAGCATGCTCGGAATAGTGTACAGGCGCCCGCGGCGTCGACGCCGCGGGCGCCTCACAAACTTGTCACAGCCTCAAGGATGGCATCCTTGAGATCCACGCCCCGCACGACGGGGCGTGTGACTTTTTGCACGCCACGCATTGCACACCACATCCTGACTCGTCATCCCCAGATGAATGATCCCTTTGGCCTTCGGGCACGAGTCCCCCAGCGCATGCACATGGGCCATCACGTCGTGCCGCAGTTCCCGCTCATATTTCTCAGCGGCGCGGATCTCGTCGTCGGTAATCCCCCGCTCGACGACGGCCCGCAGTTCCTCGACTTGCTCGCGCGTTACGAGCTGCGTCGCCCCTTGCATGCAGCCCGACCGTAAGGAAGGGCTTTCTTCGGGCTTGCCCGGCGTACCAAGCCCTCCCTTACGGTCGGGCTGCATGCCGGCGGGCTGCTTCTCAGCCGGGGCACTGGTCAGTTCATGCTGCGCCTCCGCCACCGCCAGCCAGATCCGCCGCCACGTATTGAACTTGCGCCGCGGCGACCACAGTCGCAGCATCTCCGCCGAGGCGTTGCGCGAAGCAAGGGGGGAGGAGTAGGTGTCATAATCTGGCATTGGACACTCGGTTTCGTTAGGGTACTTGATTTTCAGCCTACGGCGGTCGATAATTCGCTGGAGGCTCAGCCGAGGGACTGCTCCGGTGGTCCCAAAGGTGTTGCCTATTTTTTCATTTTTGCTGGAAGAGGAGCGGGTCGTCCGGCGGGTAGACGTTCTGGACAAAGAATACGCTCGGCAATCGCACGTCCTCCTCCGCTCGGCGCTGGAACCCGGTCCACATCAGCGGTTCAAGCATCCTCGCAAACGATCACAAATCCTCACGTACCCGGCCGTTCATGTCCGGCGTGCGATAGCCCCAATTGAGGATATAAATACACAGGTCGGCGACCTGCACGCCGTACGCCATGTCTGATTCGACAAAGAGCGGACTTGGCACCACTCGTTGCGACATCACCCAACCTCGGCCGGTTTTGTTCACATGGCGCTCCAGCCGTGCGGCAAGCACACGATCGGCCTGCTTGTCGGTCCGATCCATCACGAGCAAGCCTACTTCATCGAACTGCTCTCGATGGTGGTGCTCGACGAATCCGGAAAATCGAGACATCAGCATGTCAATGTCGCGCCGTAGATGAGAGGCCGGCAACGCCGCGGGACGAGGAATAGGAAGTGTCATCGCCGCGAACAACCTCGCTCCGTGCCCTTGAAGCGCCGAGATGGTCTGTTCCGAAAAATGCAGGCACGCTTGGCCGTACCCGGTAAACTCATCGCGGCGCGGTGTTCGGCTGTTCGCAGAGGCATTGAGGAAGTTAAGAGCGTTCTTGCGACGGGCCTGCTCGTCCATCGTTTCGCTCTGCGCGGCCCACTTGAAGCGTTCAGGCTGCAACAGCTTGCTTCCCTTGATCTCGGCGCCATGTTCGTCCAAGTACGCCCCGAAAGTAGCTTGTTCCAGCGATCGGATCGATTGAATAAAAGGCCAGAGCCTGGATGCGTGAATCGCGACGCCGCCATGTACTTCATAGGGCATCGTACGATGGTCATGTCCGCTTTCATCGAGGAAGAGGAGCCAGCTCACGCTCGGACCCTCCGCCTCGTAGGAAGAGCCGGTTGCGGCCCCGCATTACACACCACATCCCGACTCGTCATCCCCAGATCAATAATCCCCGTGGCCTTCGGGCACGCCCCCCCGTCCCCCAGCGCGTGCACATGAGCCATCACGTCGTGCCGCAGTTCACGTTCGTACTTCTCGGCGGCGCGGATCTCGTCGTCGGTGATCCCGCCGGGGCGATTGACGACGGCCCGCAGTTCCTCGACCTGCTCCATCGTGACGAGCGGCGTGGGCTGGTCCCTCGTCAGTTCATGCTGCGCCTCCGCCACCGCCAGCCAGATCCGCCGCCAAGTATTGAACTTATGCCGCGGCGACCACAGGCGCAGCATCTCCGCCGAGGCGTTACGCTCGGCGAGCGGGCTGGTGTAGGTGTCGTACTTGGATGACATGTGTATTATCTCAGCAGTCCCCGGAACTCCTCAACGCTTAGCCCTGCATCGCGGATGATCGCTCGCAGCGTACCCGGTTGAGTTCTTTATGGTCGGACACCGTGACCGGCAGCCGGGTGTGGTCGCTTGGGTGGCGCATACGGACATGACTGCCGCGTTGTCGAACAACCTGATAGCCGATGCGCTCCAGCGCGGTAACGGCGGCGTGTCCAGAAATGATCGGAAGTCCGCTCATGCGGCGACCGTGACTTCTGTGAAGACAGGAGAGCCGGACGGCGGAATCGCCTCGCCATTGGCGGCCATATCTTCCAGCACCAGTTCGATCGCTTCTCGAATATTGACGAGCGCCTCTTCAACCGACTCGCCTTGGCTGTAGCAACCCGGTAACGTCGGACAATGAACGAAGTACCCACCTTCGGGCTGAGGAAGCAACACGACTGGGAAGGTTCGGTTCATCTGTGGATTTATCACGAAGTACCGACTGCACACCACATCCTGACTCGTCATCCCCAGATGAATGATCCCCTTGGCCTTCGGGCACGCCCCCCCATCCCCCAGCGCGTGTACATGAGCCATTACATCGTGCCGCAGTTCCCGCTCATGCTTCTCGGCAAGGTGGATCTCGTCGTCGGTAATACCAACTGAACCATCGGGAGTGCCACGAGTGACGACGGCGCGGAGTTCTTCGACCTGTTCCTTGGTGACGGGCAGCCCGAGTTTATGCTGAGCCTCCGCCGCCGCCAGCCAGATCCGGCGCCAGGTATTGAACTTGTGCCGTAGCGACCACTACCACGGCATCTCCGGTGTTGCGTTCCGCGAGCGATCTGGTATAGATATCGTACTTGCTATTCATCGATGACAGGATACGACACCACCATACAAACCGGCGGACTGCCCACGTTCCATGGCCTCCGAAGTCAGACCAGCATTCGTGGCCCGACTTCTTCTCTCGCGCCCGAGTCGAGTTGCCCCCAAATCCAGTTTGTACCCGTGCCGATGAAATCGGCGCGGCTCCGTCGTTGATGCCGCTGGTGATCGTACCACCTGTCCCAGTGATCTCTGAGTATCTCTTACCCATTTCGAGAGGCGAACTGCGAGTGAGGCCCCTTGCACTTCGGGGGGCTACAAGTTCCCGCGCCGCCCCTGCTCAATCTCTAGCGCCTCAAACAAAGCTTTGAAGTTCCCCTTCCCGAACGACTGGCTCCCACGCCGACAAATAATCTCAAAGAACAACGTCGGGCGGTCTTGCAGCGGCTTTGTAAACAACTGAAGCAAATAGCCTTCATCATCCGCATCCACGAGAATCCCCAGGTCGTGGATCTTCTTGTGGTCCTCTTTCACCACGTCTTTGCCGTGCTGCTTGAGGGTACCGTTCACTCGCTCCCACACCTGCTCGTAATAGGTGTCGGGCAGAATCAGAAAATCCACCCCCCGGCTGCGCAGTGCGGCGATCGAGTGCAGTTCATCGTCCGTCCGCAGTGCCAGGTGCTGCACGCCCGGCGTGTTGGTGTGCCAATCCAGATATTCCTGTACCTGCGATTTCTTCTTGCCGGGTGCCGGTTCATTAATAGGAATCTTAATAAGATTGTTCCCGCTCGCCATGACCTTGGACATGAGCGCGGAGAACTCGGTGGAGATGTCCTTGTCGTCAAAGTGCTTGAACATGCTGAACTCCAGTACGCTCTCGTAAAACTTGACCCAGTAGTTCATCTTGCCCATCTCGACGTTGCCGACGAGGTGATCGACGTACTTGAGCCCGCACGGGTTCTTCTTGTTGTACTCGTTAATGGCAAGAATGGACGACCCGGCCCCCATCTGAGGCGCACACCCCGCCGCGGCGGGCACGCAGACACCGCTTTCAAGACGCTTGAACTTGGGCATGAACAGCCCGCCCTGCTTCACCTTCGTCAGTTCGTAAGCACCAGTGCGGCTCACAAACGAATGGACGACGCGCCCAAACGTCTTCACGCCCGCCATCGTCACCGTGCCGTGCTCGTCCCGGTACGTCTTTGGCTCGTAGGCGGACTCCGCACCATTGCGGACGGCCTTCTCCCACGCTTTCTCGGCATCGAAAACCGTGAACGCGATGTCCTTCACGCCGTCGCCGAACATCGCCACTTCCATGTTCGCACTGTGCGTCGGCGCGAGGCCGGTGCTCAGGATGAAACGGATGTTCCCCTGCGTCAGGAGGTAATGAGCGGCGTCGCGGAACCCGCTGGTCAGGTCGCCGACCTGCTCGATCTGGAAACCGAAGCAGTGCGCGTAAAAGAACGCCGCCTGCTTCGCGTTGCCGACGTAGAACTGAACGTGATCGACGTCGATCAGTTGGAGGGGGTCGGTGGTGGGCGAGAGCGCCGCGGCGGTGCGCGTGGGAGAATGATGTTGGGGGGCGGTCGTCATGAGGCACACTCCTTAGGGCAGCAGGGAATCCGCGCCGACCAAAGGGTAGGTCAAACGTGCCAAATGAACGAGCGGGCTTCCTCGTGTGAAATCGGTTCCCCACATCGGGCAACCTATTCACGTACGGAACCCGGCGAGGGTTGCAAACAAACACCTCCAGCGGCAAGTGCGCCCTACTCCCACGCCTTCGCCAGACACGTACGCCAAAGACCCACTCAGCCCCGCGCGTCGTCGGCGTCATCGCCTTCGCTGTTCTGCTCCGCACCGGCGTCGGCAACCGCTTCCCCGCCGGAGTGACGCGGCATCGTGATTGCCCCGCACTCCGGGCACGCGATCCCGTGCCCACCGATCGGCTCGTCGCGCAAATCGTGCCCGCACGCCAAACAGGTCGGATGATCCAGCCGTGCAGACATCTTTCGTATCGATACCGCCGCGGCGGCAAACGCGATCCCGATCGTGGGTAGCAGCGGCAGACCGGCGAACGAAATCGTCGCTATCGCCGCCAGCGCAATCCCAAGCAATCCGGCGATCACCTTCAACTTCGTCCGCGCGATATAGGCAAGTCGGTTGTTCATGGATGGACAAGAACAAAGGTCGTGCTATCCCGCCCAAGTCGGGTCGATCGTAGGCCCGGCACACCGCCGCACGCTCAATCTTCGATTCATTCGGAGCATCGGTTTATCCCGCTGGAATGAGTCGTCTTGATTTGGTCATCTTCTCAATCGATCAACGCCGACGGCCCTCTCCATAAATCGGTCCTTCAATCGCCTACACCACGCAAGTCACTCCCGACCGACTCTCCGACCCAAACATTTCACTTCCAGCACCCCACATCCCACGCTCCCTCTCACCACCGACCACGAACTTCACGCACCATCCCGGAGTCCGCGGCTTACGCTCGTTCATGCGAATCCTGCTCACCAACGACGATGGACTGCGTGCCCCCGGCATCGCCGCCATGTACGAAGCACTCGTGGACCACCACGCCAGGGGTGTAGGCGTGCTCGGCGGTCCTGAATCCACCGTTTGGCCCATCGCCCCGCTCACCGTGCAATCCGCTACCAGCCACGGCGTGACGTTCCACGTTCCGCTGATGGTCCGCGACGAATACCTCTCAGGGAGCGGGCCGGACGATCAGACGCTGGGCGTCGC
The DNA here is from genome assembly GCA_041742635.1 of Phycisphaerales bacterium. Classification (GTDB taxonomy): domain Bacteria; phylum Planctomycetota; class Phycisphaerae; order Phycisphaerales; family UBA1924; genus JTS-AC122. The sequence goes on along the minus strand of JBGSIF010000364.1, from coordinate 4,734 downwards.
CGTCGATGGCCGACCGGCCGACTGCGTCAAACTCGCCATCACATCGCTTTGGCCCGAACGCCATGGGCAAGGCACACGTCCGGACCTCGTCGTATCGGGCATGAACGCTGGCGCGAATGTCGGGATCAACGTGATCTATTCGGGGACTGTTGCCGCCGCACTCGAAGCGGCCTTCCTCGGCATTCCGGCGATCGCAGTCAGTTTGCACCTCGGGCGCGGCCAGCCCAGATTCGATCTCGCCGCTGCGCACGCCCGATCGGCGATCGACCGCGTCCTCCAAGCCTTCGGCGGGCTTCCGCCCCCCCACTCCTGCATCAGCATCAACATCCCCATCACCGAATCCGACGGCCCCTGCCCCCCGATCCGCGTCTGCCCCATGAACACGCACGGGCTGGTCGATTCTTACGAGCGCCGTGTCAGCCCGGCGGGCGATGTGTATTACTGGGCCTCCGGGCACGGACTTGACTTCCACTGCACCGACGCCGGAAGCGATGTGCAGGAAATAATGAAACGCAACATCACAGTCACGCCCCTGTGGTACGACCTCACGCAGCGATCCATGCTCGCGGACCTCTCTCACAGACTCGGCGGGTAACCAGCCGGGCGTTCCGCCTACCACTACGCTCAGTTGGTATTCGCCGCGTCGCCGAGCAGTTCATTGTCCAGCCGGATCTTGACCTGCTCGAAGATGCTTTTGTACGTCGGGTCGGTTTCGATCAACAGCGCACGCATCACGCGCTCCTTGCTGGCCGGGGTGAAACTGCTCGTCTGCATCTGCAAATAGATCGAGCGTCGCAGCGCGGGAAGCAGGTTCGGGTCTCGCTCGAGTGCCTTGTTGTAACTCGCAATCGCTTCGTTGTAGTAGAACTTCTCTTCGTACATCGCGCCGATATTGAAGTACGGGCGGGGGTCCGTCGGGTCGGCGTCCGCCGCGGCATTGAACGCTTCAAGTGCTTGTAGCCCGTTGCCCAGTTTCATGTGCATCACCCCTAGGTTCAGCCACGCGCTCGGGAACGCCCGGTACGTCGCCAACGCTTGCTGGTACAGGCTAATCGCCTCATCGTACCGCTTGGCTTGGCCGGCCTGCTCCGCTCGTGACGCCAGTTCGTGCGCCTTGCGGATCTGCTCGCCCTGCACCTCTGGACGCGCGGCGTCGGGCAACTCGAACGCTCGCTCTTGGTTCGACGCGCACCCGCCTAGCACGAACACCACCCCCATCGCGCCGAGAAACCCCGCTCGGCAACCGTTCCGAACCGCACGACGATCTGAATATGAGCTAATCATGTGAACGACTCAACTTGTAGAGAGTGCTTGGACTTGAACCGCTGCCCGCCGACGTGTCGATGTCTTAGTTATCGCGCTGCCATCGGCGGAACGTTGCTTCCATGTTCCAACCGACCACCCCGCTTGGAAGTACGTACCCCGGCGTCAACTTCACCCGCGCCAGATCCAACCCGGGTATCTCCGTATCGTTCGTCACCCGGTTCAGCCACGTCAGCAGTACCGCGGGATCCTTCTCGGTCATATTCACGCTGTACTGCTTGACGACATACCCCTTGACATTGCGGATGTCCGCGGCAGTACTCGGCACGATCCCCGGCAACCCGCACGACTCCGCAATCGTCGTCAGTTTGTTGATGATCGTTGGATCAGGTTCAAACCGCTTTCTCGCTTCTGGGTTGTAGACCGATTTGACCTGTTCAACGGTTGCCTTCATGGTGTCAAGGCTTGCCCTGGCCCGACCGAGTTGCTGCGCCGCCGCACCTTGTGCCGTCACAACCCAGAGCAGATACCCGATCGCTCCGACGAGCAGAACGAGCGCGGTCACAATCAGGTACCGCGGACGACTCGCGTTCTGCGCCGCCGCCGCCGCCATCGCCAGTTCCAGCGAAGCGTCGTTCGCTACGCTCGGTTGTGTTGTGTCCAGCCTGCTCATGGCTTCCCTCCCGGCGTTCCCGCCAGCGGGCGTTCGGGCCAGCGCCCTTCAAAGATGTATTTCCGCCGGTCCCCCACCTGCGGTCCCTGCCAATCGCCCGATGACCAGTTCATCACGCCCGGCAACTTCACGAGTTCTTTCCACAGGTCCACGGGAATATCCCGATCGACACGGTCGTTGTACGGAACCATCATCGTCAGGCTTCCGGGTATCAACGAACTCAGTTCAAACTGCTGCACATGCAGTTTGGTGAACAACTCGGGCCGCTCCGGGTCCGGGTCGCTGTTCAACGCGGTCATTACCCGCAAGACTTCGGGCAAAATCGCCGGCTCTCGACGCAGTTTCTCTCGCTCGTCCTTTGCCTGCACCAGTTTGCCTTGCAGTTCATCCAGCGCGGTCGATCCCCTCGTCGAGATACCGGGCACGATCTCCTCAACGCTCTTGAGCAGTTCGATGCGCTCTATTTTCATCTGCGCAAGTTTGTCCGATGCACCGCGAGTGGCGCGATCGAGCCGATGCGCGAAGAAGAACACCGCCGCAGCCCCCAGCGCGATCCCGAGTGCCGCCCACCGGTACAGCATCTTGTCCACACGCCCGGCCCGACGAGCGAGTGACACCATCCCCGCCTGTGGATTATTCAACGCCTTCACAGTTTCACCCCCTGTCACCTGCACGCCGCGCTGCGCGACCCCCAGCCCATGCAGCGTCCGAAGCCGCGTGAGTGTCGCACCGATCGGATCATGGTGCGTCACGGCGTCCATCGTCGCCCCCGGCCAGGCCCGAGAGATCGACGCCGCCAGCGACGATTGCTCGCCCGTCGCCGTCATAGTCACTGTTTCGACCCCGATGCAAACGACCCGATCCGGCGTAACCCCGAGTTGCGCGCTCCACGCGAGCCAATCCATCACCAGCCGCCCGACTTGTTCCGCTGAACAGCCCACGACAGATTCGTCGATCGCACCCGTCGGCGTCACCGGATCGGCCTGACGGATCCGACGAGCCGCACGCGTGCCGGTGGCCCCATCGGTGCCGGGCGTCGCCGCGCCCTCTCCGACCGATTCGCTTATCACGACGCCGGTATCGAACGACGGAAGCGGGCCGATCGCCGCGGGATCAGCCATCTTCGGCACGCGTTGGTCACCACCCGTACCAGATTGATCGGTGCCCGAATGAGTTCGCTGCTGCACGCGCAGCCGCATCGAACCCGCCGCCAGCAGGTCTCCCGCGACCGACCACGACCACACCAGCCGCCCGGTTGGCTCGACGAGCACCGTGGCGGTAACCGGCGGGGCCGAATCCGCGACCGAAGCCTGCCCATTCGACGACACCCCGGCGTCGGCCGATTCTCGCCCCGCGCGACCCGGATCCCACGCCGCCGCTGTTGCGTGCCACAGGCTCAGCACCGCTTCGACATCGATACGAAGCCGATCAAGTTCATCCAGCAGAATGCGCACCGCGGCATCCGGCACCGACAGCACCGCCAAGCGTTGTTTACGTGCCGTCGCCGTTTCTCCCGTCGCTTGCTTTGTCAGTTTGTACAGTCCCGACCGCGCCGAAGCGTCGAACGGCGCGAGCGCTTCGATCGATCGATCGGATCCCGGCCCCAGCGGTGCATCGCCCAGCATCCCGAATGTTGCCGTTGGCCCCGTTGGCTCTCCCATCGCACCCGACCCCGCGCTCGTGCTCTGCTGCTGTAGCGCCGCGAGCACAATCGCCGGCGACGCATTCGGCGCGCTCAGCCACCCGCACACCCCACCCGTCACGTCCACGCAGACCGCCGTTAGTTCGCGTGCCTTGCCCAGTTCGTCCGCGATCCACGCCGCCGCAGACCGCAATGTCTGGAGTACCGAAGGCCCGAGTGTCTCCGACGTCCGCACGTCACCACCGCCCATCGCGCTCCCCGCGGCCGGTGACGTCCAGGTCCGGTCCAAATCTGGACCAACCAGCCGCACTCGCCGCAGGTCGCCCACGCTTGGGTCTCGCTCAAGATAACAGACAATTCCGATCAACTCAGTTCCTTTGACCTACTTTTGACGAGCCGGTGAGCCTCGCTCACCATGACGCTGTTTCCATCACACCGACGCTGTACGCGCTACTTCGATTTCCCCGGCACAGCCGATCGCACCGGCTGCGGACGATTCGACCTCGCCTTCTGCTCCGCCATTTGCCGCTCGACCATCTGCCGACGCTCCATCCACTGCTGCTGCTGCTCCGGGTTCCATTGATCAAAGCCCACCGGCGGCTTCTGGAACTCCAGCGGAAGTCCGCTGTTCACCGCGCTCCCGAACGCCGCCGGATTGGCATCGGGCATCAACGAAGCCAACCGCGGCTGCAAGTCCACACGCCGCGCGGGCGCATCCTCACCATCTCGCACCATGATGTGGTCCGACGCGATGCTCACTACCGTCGTCGCGTTGTGCTTGTCACCCGCGAAGAAAAAATGCTGTTTGCCTTGTTCGTCGTTCACGATCGCCGCCGTCGTGTTCGGGGAGACGATCGTCCCGACATACTGCCACGCCCCGCTGGTCGTTGGTGACTCCGGCGGGGGCTCGTCTTCCCCTTTCACGACGACCGTGTCCTGCCCCTTGGGCTCGAGGGTCGGCGCCACATGCCGGTGCTTCAACTCCACCGACCGGCTCATCGCCGCCACGACGGCCTGCACATCCGCCACCTGAATCGCCGCCCGCGACGAGTCCTCCGACGATACCACCGGCCCGACCACCGGCCCGCCTTTCGACTCAGCGTGCAGCCCCGGCATCGGGATCAGCGCCGCCGCTCCGCCCGCCGCCGCCGCGATC
>JBGSIF010000363.1:0-9468 GCA_041742635.1 Phycisphaerales bacterium | reverse complement strand
GCCGCGCCGGGCGAGGCGGGCAGGCCGATGGCGAGCACATCGGCTTTCTTCTTTGCCGCAGGGTCGAAACTCGGGAGGAGAAGTTGGATCAAGTCGCCGGCGGGGATGCGCATCACCGCGTGCTCTTCGGAGATCAGTTTTTCCTTGACCATGTCGCAGGCGATGCGGACGGCGGCGAAGCCGGTGCGCTTGCCGGTGCGGGTCTGAAGCATGAAGAGTTCGCCGCGCTCGATCGTGAACTCGATGTCCTGCATTTCTTTGTAGTGCTTTTCGAGTTTGGTTTTGATCTGGAGCAACTGAGCGTGGACCTTTTTGTTCCACTTGATCATTTCATCGACGGGCTTGGGGGTGCGGATGCCGGCGACGACGTCCTCGCCCTGTGCATTGATGAGGAACTCCCCGTAGAACTTGTTCTCGCCGGTCGAGGGGTTGCGGGTGAAGGCGACGCCGGTGCCGGAGTCCTCGCCCATATTCCCGAAGACCATGGACTGCACATTGACGGCGGTGCCGTTCAGCCCGCTGATGTTTGCCAGGCGACGGTAAGCGAGGGCGCGATCCGCGTTCCATGACTTGAAGACCGCTTCGATAGCGAGTTCGAGTTGTTTGAACGGGTTCTGGGGGAAGACATCGCCGACGTATTTTTGATAGACGGCTTTGTAGACCTGACAGAGTTCGACGATGCCTTCGGTGGGCACATCGGTATCTTCGCGGGCCTTGTACTTGACTTTGATCTTGCTGAAGGCTTCCTCGAAGTGATGGTGATCGACACCCATGACCACGTCGCCGAACATGTTGATGAGGCGGCGGTAAGCGTCGTACGCGAAGCGGCGGTTGCCGGTGACGTTGGCGAGGGCTTCAACGGCTTCATCGGTCAGCCCGAGGTTGAGGATCGTGTCCATCATCCCGGGCATCGAAGCCGCGGCACCCGATCGCACGGAGACGAGGAGCGGGTTGGTCTTGCTGCCGAAGACTTTGCCGGTTTCTTTTTGCAGCAAGTCGATGTTCTTCTGGCACTCGTTCATGAGGCCAGTGGGGAGGCGCTTGCCGGCTTTGTAGTAAGCGGCGCAGGTGTCGGTCGTGATAGTGAAGCCGGGGGGCACAGGAAGCCCGATGGAAGTCATGTCCGCGAGGTTGGCACCTTTGCCGCCGAGCAGCAGTTTCATTGATGGGTTGCCTTCGGACTTGGTCTTGCCGAAGTAGTACACGCACTTGCCGGCCTTGCCGAGCGGCGCGTCGGGGAGCAGAACATCGATCTTGCCCACGGGCTTCTTGGCGTGGACGCCGTTGCGGGCGGTTCCGTTGCCGGAAGCGTGCTGTCGGGCCGAGTCCTTCATGGTCTTGCTGGTCATAGACGATTGCCTCGAAATGGGATGTGAGAATGGAGACGTGAGCCGTGTGTTGCCTGCGCTCCGGCCCGCTTGAGGGAAGGAGGGGCTGGAAGAACAGTCGCCTTCGAGCCAATAGGCCGACGTGTGATCCGCGACAAACAGTGTTGCGAACGACCGGATGCTTCTGAACAGGGAAACTGCCGATCAAGTTCCGAACAGCGATTCCCGTGAACTTAAGGAAACAAGTATAGAACTGCCGGGCGGCTAAGACGAGAGCGGGGACATCGAGCGGGGATGTTTGATCGAAATGTGATCCCCAAACCATTATTTGGTGGGCGCGTTGCCAAGATTGAGACCATCAGTTATTCTGTGATCCATGGGCACGGGTGGTCATTCCAAACAGCCGGGCGGTGGCAATCAGGGGGATCCCAATCCCCCGTCATTCCAGTTCTCATCCTCGGCGATGAGTGAAAAAGAGTCCAAGCGGTTCCTGACGCAACTCGCGTCCGGTTCGGGCACGTCCGCTCCGGAGACGCGAGCGAACGACGCCGCCGATGTAGGATCGGTGATGTGGGAGCGGATAGCGCTGGGGGCAATTGTCGTCTTGCTCCCTTTGGTGATATGGCTTCAGCAGTTCACGAGGTATCTCGGGGGCGAAACCCTCTCCGACGCGCCCGAGTCTGTAAAGCAGAACGAAACCGTCCGCGAGCCGGGCGTCTCGGAACTCACCATCTATTCCAAGATCGCCGTGAAGATGGCCGTCGCCAACACGGAGATGGCGCACGGGGACCAGCCCCGGCACAAACCGATCAAGGCGTCGGACACGAACAATGAACCAACGGCAAAGAAGGCTTCGCCCGGTGCAGGCTCCGTGTCGTCAAAGTCGGTTCCGGTGGTTGCTGGCGATCCTTAAACGGTCGAGCAAACGGCTGATCCCGATGCCATCAGCCCCGCCGATCTTGATGATCTGGCATGGACCCGGGTGGAGCGGCTGCGTGTGGCGATCGTGGCGGGGGAACTTGAAGGGCCAGCCGCGGCCCTTGGCAGGATCGCTTCCCTCGAGGCACAAGCCACGCCCGACGGTGAACTCGCCGCGGATCTGTACTGGTTCCGCTCGATCTATGAGAACGGAAGCGAGTCGGCCACGCCCGAAGCGCTGCGGGCGCTGATCGACCGTCACGGCTGGTTTGGCCGGCTCGCCCTTGCGTTTGATCAGTCGGATCGCAGCCCATCGCGCGCCGAAGTCGTGTCGGGCGGTGAGCAACTATCCGATACGCTCGACACCATCGATAGCGTGGACGGCTTGATCGCGCTAATCGGGCTTGTGATCGGAATCATCGCGGTTGCGAAGTTCACGCAAAGCGGGTACGAGTGCGCGTTTCGTGCCCCAGCCGCGGGCGGGAGCGTCTACCTCGAAGCCTTCGCCGTCTTTCTTCTGGGCTTTGCGGTCGTGAATCTCGTTCGGCTTTTGACCTTCGGGCTTGGTGTGGAATCGACGATCGCGGCGTACCTGCTCAATGAAGTGCTTCTCTGGTCGCTCGTGCTCACGATTTTTTACCCTATTTTTCGTGGGGTGAGCAAGAAAGAGTGGGCGATCGACATGGGGTGGCACAAGGGTGAGGGCATCGTGAAGGAAGTGGCCGCGGGGGTCTACGGATGGCTGGCGATGCACTTGCTGCTCTTTGTCTCCGGCATCATTGTGGTCTTCGTGCGGATCGCGTTTGGGTCTGGCGAGTCCGAAGAAACCTCCGGTTTCGGGATGTTCGAGGCTCCGGAGGGCAATACATGGATGCTCTTCCTCGTTGGGATCGTCGGTGCCGTGGTGTGGGCGCCGGTCGTTGAGGAATCGATCCTGCGTGGCGCGTTGTACCGACACCTTGCGGGGCGGATGAAGTACGTAGCCGCGGTAATCATCTCGGCGGTGATCTTCGGCATCATCCACCCGTACTCGACGTCCGGGCTGTTCACTGTTGCGGTCTCCGGCGTCGGCTTCGCGCTGCTTCGGGAGTGGAGAGGATCCCTCATCGCCCCGATGGTCGCCCATGCTCTGCACAACTTCAGCGTGAGCCTCACGCAGATTGTCGTGTTGTCGATGCTGGGGGATTAGCCGAACGGTCGAAGTACACTCCGGCGTGGTGTCAGTTGCCGTATTTCTTCACGCGGCACACACGCCACGTTCTGTTTTCACGAACGAACCGTGAAGATGCCGTTATGTGCGGCGTGAAGGTTGTGTGAGTCAAGCATGTATGACTTGCGATCCGTGTGGTTGTAAGCGAATATGTATCGGCATTGATCGTGTTGCACTGATTGCGGCGACACGCCTGAGTTCGAGTTGATCACGTTGCAGATCTCGATCCGAGTAAGGCCCGCGGCCCGTTGCGGTGTGCTGTTGTTCGCGCTCGGGAGTTGCATTTCACCATTCACAACAGACTGGAGTCACACCATGCAGATCCGTCCGATTATCAGCCTCGCTTGTTTGGCACTCGCCGTGCCCGCACTGGGACAAGAACTGCCGATCGCTGTCGGCGACATCGCACTGGGCCTGAGCACGAACAACGCGGGCACGACGACTCAGCAAGTCCGCGGCGGTACACAAGTCGGCTCGTGGACCGCTCTGACTTTCACACAATCCTTTGAATACGACAACTGCGACGGGCCGTTCAGTCACTCCGGCAACCTGCTCGGGCTGAACTTCGGCACCACCGCCGCGGGCGGTTCGATTGTCTCGTACTCCACGAATGGCTCGAACTTCGGGCAGGTCATCTATTCCTTCAACGCAGGGACGGGCGGGATCGCCACGACCCGCATCGGCGGCCTGTCCGTCAGCCCGGACAATACCAAGATCGCCTGTTATGGGTTTGATTCCGGGCAGGTCTACATCTTCGACTACACCGCGGGAACCTGTGGCGCGGGTATGGCGACTGTTTCTAATCCGATCGTGTCCGCTGGACTCGGCAACACCGGCGATACCCAGGGCACCGCTTGGCTCGACGACAACACCGTCATCGCCTATTCAATCACTGGGCAGCCCTCCGGCTCCGTTCTATGGACCATCCCCGTCGCCGATCCCATGAACCCGGTCCTCCAACTTATCGTCGGAGTGCCCGGGAACGAATCCGGCTTCTCGGATGTCGAGTACAACCCATGTATTTCTCCTTACATTTACGCGAACTACTCGAACTTCGCCAACAACCTGACCGAGAACCGGCTCACGATCATCGATCCCCGTGCCGGCTCTGGTGCGTGGACCCAAGTTGCGCAACTCAACCTGAGCACATCGCTCCAGACCGGGCGTGAGATCGCGCTTGGAAACGACCGCCATCTCTACATGTCACAGTTCGCCGGATCGACGGCGCCTCAGCCCAAGATCTATGTTGATCGCTTGACTCTCGACCCCAACTTCGACGGCATCATCGACGCGGGCGACGTTGCGCTGTACGCCGACAACTCCACCGTCGATTTTTACACTCAGGCAGGCGGCGTGAATGCATCGTTCAATGGGATTGATGTGGTCGTCGGGCGAGTGTGCGAGCCGGTGCAGCGTACTGGTGCGTGCTGTATCAACTCGGTCTGCACGCCGAATATCACGCAGTCGTTGTGCCTCGAACTGCGAGGCACCTACCAGGGCGATAACTCTGTCTGCGGCCCCACCACCTGCGCCCCCGTGTGTCCGTGCGACTGGAACCGCGACGGTGGCCTGAACTCCCAAGACTTCTTCGACTTCCTCGGAGGGTTCTTTGCCGGGAACGCCGACTTCAACGCCGACGGCGGTACCAACAGCCAGGACTTCTTCGACTTCCTCGCTTGTTTCTTCAACCCACCCGCCGGCTGCTAAACACTCACTCGGCTTGATCGGTCGCGTGTGTTGTGTTGTTCCGTGATCGATTCAGTACAAGCCGATTTATTGCACAAGCCGCGGCGTCCGCCGCGGCTTGTGCTTTATCGTCTATGGTTTTGTTGGTGACGGGTTTGCACGCGGAGTCCGAACCGATGGATCTGCGTCAATCGTGATGACTCAGGCCTAGACTTGATTTTCGTCATGGATTGAAATCGACTCAAACGCACGTCCAACCCGCTAACCCGGAGCCTGCCCATGTCCGCCAGCACGACCCCCGTCATCCTCGCCGCCAAACGCACGCCGATCGGGAAGTTCTTCGGCGGGCTATCCAAAGTGCCTTCGCCGACTCTCGGCTCGTACGCGATCCAAGCCGCGATCGAGTCCACCGGCGGTATTGGAAAACTCGGTCCCCACATCGATGAAGTGATGATGGGGTGCGTGCTTCAGGCAGGCCTCGGCCAGAACCCAGCGCGTCAAGCCGCTCTCAAGGCAGGCCTCCCGAACACGATTTCGTGCGTCACGATCAACAAAGTCTGCGGATCAGGCCTCCAGAGTGTCATGCAGGCGGCACAGTCGATCAAAGCCGGCGATAATCATCTCGTCGTCGCCGGCGGGTTCGAGAACATGACCGGCGCCCCGCACTTCGCGCGGATCCGCGAAGGTGTGAAATATGGCCCCGCGGCGATGGAAGACGTCATGGCGTACGACGGACTCCGCTGCGCGTTCGAATGTTGGGCGATGACCAGCGGCGCGGACCACATCGCCAAGCAGTACGAGATTTCACGCGACGAGCAGGACCGGTTTAGTGTCCTGAGCCATCAGCGTGCGGCCGACGCGACGAAGAACGGTTTTTTCAAGTCGGAGACCATCGCACTCACCGGTGAGCAGTGTCTGGACAAGCGATCCCCCGGTGTCGGCGCCGACGAAGGCATTCGCCCCGAGACGACTCTTGAATCCGTGGGCAAACTCCGCGCCCTGCCGGGGCACGATTCCATCACCGCTGCCAACGCTTCGCAGATCTCCGACGGTGCGGCGGCCATACTCGTTTCCAGCCTTGCCAAGGCCGAGCAACTCGGGCAGAAGCCTATTGCGAAGATCATCGCGTATCACACCAGCGGCGTCGCTCCGAAAGACATCTTCGCCGCCCCGATCGAAGGCATTCTTGGCGTTCTGAACAAAGCGAACCTCACCGCACGCGATATCGATCTGTTCGAGGTCAACGAAGCGTTCGCGGCACAAGTCCTCTGCAACATCAAGGGTATCAAATCAGCCGGCCACGACATCCCCGTCGAAAAACTGAACATCTGCGGCGGCGGCATCGCGCTGGGGCACCCCATCGGCGCTTCCGGTGCACGCGTCCTTACGACGCTCATCCATCAACTCCACCGTACCGGAGGAAAGCGTGGCCTCGCCGCACTCTGCCTCGGCGGCGGCAACAGCGTTGCCATGATCGTTGAGATCTAAGTTTAACATTATTGATTACACACATAGCATATCAACCGGCCTTGACGATTATCTCGTCATGGCCGGTTGTGTCAATATATCATTTCATTCTTAGTATCAGTTCGAGCGACGGCGCGATCGTCTCACACCGCTGAATCCCAACCCGATCAGCGCGGCCGCCGCGCCGCCCGGTGCGGGCGCGGTGAGGAAGCCCGATACGCCATCGACATCGAACCCGTCGGCGTTCCCCGGAAGTAGCGATCGATCGCTCCGATCAACGATTTTCAGAAAGTTGTACGTGCCGAACCCCGAGGCGCTGTTGGCGGGGTCGAGTGGCATCGAAGCGTCGTCTGCGGCGTTGTGCAGCACGCCGAGCGAGAAGTAGGTCGCGGTGTCCCATGTTTCGCCGATCCCGACGGAGATCTCCGCGAACTCGGGGTGCAGCGCGGGGTTGTTGTATGTGGTTTCGATCACTTGGACATAGGATGTGAACGCCTGGTCGAATCCGAGTACGATCACCCCGCCAAAGCCGAGCGAAACGAAGTTGAGAGTGTCACCACCCTGCGGGGCACCAAGGGATTGAGACGGATTGGATCGGTCTCCTGACACAGGCAGCCCATCGGCTTGCAGCCCTTGTGTGAAGTGCTCGACGCGAGAAGCGTGGATCACCGAGCCTTGAACTGCCGGTATGGCGGCGAGCGTGCAGCCCACCGCGCAGACGATAACGCCAATCCGTGCGGACATCGTAAATCCCTTTCTTCGATTGATGTGAGACCTTGGAACTCAACTATGCCGCGTCGGCCCAACATCGCCAGCATTCAATGTGTTGCTGACAGTGTTTGAAATGCTCACGAACCGCACACTCCGCGGTGTTTCTCCAGACTCCCGCGCCGCGTCACGCGCGCAGGTGATAACCTTATCCGGATCTCAACACACAGATAGGCATCACCTGCGCGCGGTATTCGCGGCAGCCTCTACTGGCACATTGTCATCATAACTCGTTTGTCAGCACACCCATAAAATCAGCCCGAACAGGCCGATCAAACAGCATAGGACATATATTACTACGCTCCGAGCGAGATGCCTGTTTCAGCAACACGCACGGCGAAGCAGAAGATTCTCTCGCGCTGCGTCCGGATATCCAAGCACGAATTGCTCGGCCCCTGCGGCTGTCCGATGCTCTTTCCGCGTCACCCGCGGGAATCGATCCGCACGCAATCTTCATCGTCCTGCGGCATCAATCGAACATCAATCTTCTCGCCCGGTCCCGGTGCGAGCCGCAGTGCGGCGTGCTCTGGCTGCAGCGGGATCTCTCGCTCCGGGCGTTCGGCGAGTACCGCGAGCCGAATGCGGCTGGGCCTGCCAAAGTCGAGTATCTCGCGGATCCCCGCCAGCACCGATCGACCTGTCATAATAACATCGTCAACCAGGACCACGTCGCGTCCCTCGACTGAGAATGGTATGGAGGTTCTGCCTACCTTGGGCATCGCCGCCGTCTCCGACAGGTCGTCGCGGTAGAGCGTAATATCGATCGAGCCGACGTCTTTGACTCCGAGTCGCTGTGCAAGCCGTGCCGCGAGCACATCCCCTCGCCGGCGAATCCCGATCAACGCCAACGACCCGGGTTTTTGACTCCCAGGCGGCACGAACTCCCGAATCTGCGAGGCAAGTTCGTCGATCAGTCTCTCAATCCCGGCGGCATCAGCGATCAGTTTCATGCCGGGAGTTTACCCGATATTCGGTGCCTTCGCACACGGCGGCTTTGGACCAGGCTTCCACTCGGTGATCCGTGGTCATATTTCCCGTTTCACTCCCCAACCAACACCGATCGCAATCTCCGCGGCCTCAGGCGAATCGATGCCCCCTATCCTCACACCAATGCGCCACATTTCTCTCATCACCACCGGCGGCACCATCGAAAAAACCTACGATGAGCAAACCGGCGAACTTGTCAACCGTGGCTCGATTGTCAGGCGAATGCTCGGTCGCCTTCGGCTTGAAGATACCCGAATCACGACGCTCGAACTACTCAGCAAGGACAGCCTGCACATGAATGACGAGGACCGGGTCCGGATCCTCGACGCGGTTCGCTTGACCGAAACAAACACGGACGGCATCGTGATCCTTCACGGTACCGATACACTCACGATCACGGGTGAACTGCTCGCCGCGCAGATGCCCGCGCCGCTCGTTCCGATTGTGCTTACCGGAGCGATGCGACCCTACGAGATGAAGCGGTCGGACGCGCTACAGAACCTCACGGAGTCGATCTTCGCGGCAGGCGGTGGCACGCTTTCACCCGGTATCTACTGCGTCGCGCACGGCCGCGCACTTCGATTTCCAGGTGTCAGAAAAGACCGTACACGAGGCACGTTTGTCGCCGGTCAATAGTGGGATGTTCCAAGCGTAGAGACCTATGTTGAAGGCTCGTCGAGTTCCGTTTGTTGCGAGGTGATTCGTCTTACATGGTCGGCTGAATAAGATTAAAACGGGTGAATCGTCGCTGTGGATTGAGGCTTGTTTTGCTCAACGTAGATGTCACGCGACCGGTCGGATCGGCTTTGCCCACGATGACCAGAATTGGCCGAAAGTGTACGATTGGGTCTTGGAAAACAGACGGAAGCAACGGGCGGAGGGCTTGTACGTGGGCGGTGCGGGTGGAGGTGGATCCATGCTCAATCGGCTTCGTATTGTGCGTCGGCTCGGAGGAGTTTTCACTCTGCGGACGTGCTCGCTTGCCTTGCTTGCCTCCGTGGCGGTGCCTGCACCGGCGGCCCCGGTGGATGGGGGGGGAGCGGGCATGTTGGCGCATATGCGTACAGCGAGCATGAGCCAACGGCGCGAGCCAGCGACGGCCGC
>JBGSIF010000362.1:0-3206 GCA_041742635.1 Phycisphaerales bacterium | reverse complement strand
CACCCCGCCGTTGCCGTCCCCTTCTTCACCGTCCGCCGGGTCGTGGTCGCCCCCGCGCCCGGACGCGAGCAGGTCCAGCCGACCGGCGATCGCTTCCATCTGATCGAAACTAAACGCATCAACGGACATCTGCCCGAGCATCGCCCACGCCGCCGCGCACGACGGGTTGAGCGACAGCACCTCTTGCAGTGCTTTCCCCGCCTCGCCGGGGTTGTCTTTTTCGTAGAGCAACTCGGCCTGCGCCAGCCGCGCGGGCCAGTACAGCCGGTCTTGCTCGTTGATCACGCGGTCAAGCGTCTGCATCAACGCCTGATAATCCGCCCCCGACCCCGGCGCGACCGGACCCTTGATCCGCGTCGCTATCGCCAGCGCACGCACCGCCTCGACAACCTCACCTGGTTCGGCCTTCCCGCCGCTCAGCACACTCGCGCTCACCGTCTCCGCCGCCGCCAGTGCTTTGTCGTACTCACCGAGCAACTCATGCGCCCGCGCCCGGATCCGCACCGCGCGCGCCGACTCACCACTCCAGCTCTTCCGTGGACCGGGCGTCCCGCCCGGCTCTTTCACTTTCGCCCGTGCCCCATCCAACATACTCAGCGCATCCCGCAACTCCCCACGCCCCAGCGCGGCTTCCGCCCGGTCCAGCACATCTACTTCCGGCAACTGCAGCGCGGGATCATCCAGCCCTCCCGACACCAGCGCGGCCGACGCGATCCGCTGCGCCGTATTCAAATCCGACGCCTTCCACAGCCCGTGAAAAATCCGCTGGTCCCGCGCCGTTTCTTCCGACTGATACTCCGCCTCCAGCGCTCGCTTCACCGACCGCGCCAACGGCGGTGCCTTCATCGCCCGCGCCCGCGGCTCCTCCACCATCCCCGCCGCTACTTGCCCCAGTGCCGCCCCGCTCAGCGACCCCGCGCACACCGCCGCCACCAGCAACGCCGCGATCCGACCGCGGCTTCCCCTCCGTCGTACATATTCCGCGCCGCTCGATTTCATATCGTTCTTTCGCTCGCCCCGCCTCTTCTCCCCTCGATCTATCAATCTTCGTTATCGGCAGTTTATTCGAGGTCCTTTTGCTCCTCTTGCCACCCCGTCGGCGTGGCCGTGTCGAATAACGTCGCTTCGACCGGTTCGTTCAACAAGATGTCCCACAAGAAAAACTCGTCACTCCCCGCCCCCTCCGGCTTCGTCGTTCGGGCCTGAATCGGGATCAGATCCTTCTTTTCAAACCAAATCCGCGCTTCCACGAACTCGTTCGCCGCCTTCTGACCCGCCTTGGGCACCAGCCGCAACTGATATGCCCCCTCATAAAACCTGCGCACCCCTTCATCCTTGAACGTCATCCCATCCGTCCCGGGGAGGAACTCCACCTCAAACCGCGCCTTGATATCCTCCGGCTTCTGACCAAACGGCAGCGGGAACGGCCCCTCCCCGATCTTCAGCGGATCGATCGTTTTCCCCTTCGATCCCAGTTTGTACCGGTTAATCTGCTTGTCTTTCGTCGATTTCTCGACGAATACACCCTGATTCAGGATAAAACTCCGCCCCTCCGCCGACGACTTCCCGTCGCGCTGCACCGTGTCGAACGTCACGTTGATCGATTTCGCGCGGACGCCCTGCGCATCCGCCGGCTGGCTGTCAAAGAACACCCGCCCGATCCGTGTCTGCGAATCCCCGTCCAGCGTGCTCACCGTCACGTACCGCAGGTTCGCCGAGAGCGTCCGCAGATCCCGGTCGGCGGTCGCCAAGCGCTCTAACAACTCATCTGCCGTCGTCGCATCGCCAACCGCGACCGCGGCTGGCGGTGCCGGTTCCGGAGGGGCAGGAGAGTTGGGCCGAAAAAAAGTGGGCGGCCAACCCCCAAACGCAACCCACCCTAATACCACTGCCGACATACTCGAAAGTCGTACGTTCATGGTTTCTTCTCTATTCGGTACGTCCCCAGCCCACGCCCTGTTCAGGGTACCCCGACTCCGCTTCGGTGTTCGAGGCAGGCGCGCATCAGTAATGTACAGACCCCGTCGCCCATAGCGGCGTCGTTACCCGATCGATACATTATCCGTTGCGCTCGATTCGTTCGGCTCATCTTGCCCGGTTGATCCACCCATACTCCGCCGCCGAACTCGATCCCACCGGGAAACTCGTCCCCCGCGCCTTGATGATCCGCAGGTGGTTCGCCGTCAGGTCCCCCGGCTCCTGCACGCGATCCTGCGGCCCGATCGGAGCCTTGAAAATCGACGCGCTCGCGTCCATGTACCCGATGTTGCACCCGCCCCCGCGGCCCCCGGCGTCGGACCCAAACTCGCGCGACCCGTGCCGCGTGGCGAACTGATCCAAGTTCGCAAACGACCCGTCATCATTCCCGCGATTGTAAAACTCGTGGTGTTCTTCGATAATAAACGGGATCCCTGGGAACGTTGCCAACCCCAACGCCGGGTTGATCGGGTTCTTCGGGTACGTCACGCGCCACTCCAGCCCGATCTTGGCCCCGCCGAAACGGATGATGGCGGTGTAATCAAAGAACGTGTTGGCTTGGCGTTTGGCGGTTGGGCACCCCATGACCTGGTCCGCCTGCGAAATGTAGTCATAGAGCACCGACGCTTGGATCGGGTGCGTGTACGCCGCCGGGTTGCTCATGTACCGCTGGTTGTTCCGCCCGGACCAGTCCAGGTTGATCGGCCCCTGCCAATACGTCCCCGGCATCGACCGATAGTCCGTCGCGTAACCGGTGAACGCAAGCATGATCTGTTTGATGTTCGACGTGCAGATCACCGTCCGCCCCGTCTCACGCGCTTTGCCGATCCCGGGCAGGATCAACCCCACCATGATCGCGATGATCGCAATCACCACCAGCAACTCGATCAGCGTAAAGCCATTTCGGCGCGCGTGCGGCATGGGATCACTCCAAACCGCAGTCTACTCGAATCGCACCGCCTGTCAAGTGATTCCCGCGCCGTCGCACCATTACTACCCCCCTTCTTCGCTCGAACCGTGAGAACCCAAGGCGGTGGCGGCCAAATAGAAGGTGTCTTTTCGACAACGTCCAACGCCCGTAGTGCGAGTTTCCAACTGCTCTGTAGACATCCTTCGCGCCGCGGATCTGGACGGGGCGATATGGATCGCCGTGGCGAGGACTTTGAGTGCGGTGTCGATCAGCGGCCGCACGACGCCGCGCGCGTTGGTCGCGTGGCCCGTCAGACGTT
>JBGSIF010000361.1:0-2169 GCA_041742635.1 Phycisphaerales bacterium | reverse complement strand
GTCGAGCGGCGATGGCGACGGGCATCCCCGCACGGGCACACGCGAGCGCCGTGGCGGCACCGATGCCGCTGGATGCGCCGGTAATGGCGATGGGTTTGGCTCGAAGGTCGATCATGCAAAGACGGTTATGGGGGAGACGGTGGAGAAGAAGACATGTGGTGCAGAGAGAGTTGTTTCGTAAAGAGCCTAGTGCGGAGGACGCGGTAGGGATCTTTGGGCATGGAGCCGTCGGGGCTGAACCAGTCGGTGAGATGAATTTGGGAGGTGGTGAAGTAGAGGTAGTTGGTCGGGGTGGAGCCCGCAGCCGAGGCGTCGGATTTGGCGGGGCCGACGGCGGGGCCGATGGCGAAACTGTCGGGCCATTTGATGAGGTCGTCGGAGACGAGGTCGCGGATTTCGCCGTCGGGTGTACGGACGACGATGGCGTTTTTCTCCAGGGCGGAGAAGTAGAGATTTCCGTTTTCGTCGAAGGTCATGCCGTCAGTCATGACGGTTTCCCCGACTTCTTCAACGGCGGCGGAGAGGGTGTTTTTCTGCTCGCCGGTGAGTGTGCGGCCGGGGAGCACATCGATGAGCACCTGCGCCTTGATGCGGAAGAGTTTGTTGCCGGTGAGGGGCTGGTAGTAGAGGTAGCCGTTCTTACGGTCGAGAGCGATACCGTCGGCGGCGACTTTGGGGACGAGGCCTTTTTTATCGCGGAGTTCGCTGCCGTCGATGACTGGGACGAATGCGGCGTCGGGCTTGGTGGAAGCGTGGCGGTCGAGGACACGCTTGGTTTCGTAGGTGCGGAGGTTGACGAGGATGAGAGCACCATCGCCGGAATCGGTGATGTAGCCGATGTTGTTCTGGTTATCGATCTCGAAATCGTTGAGGTAACTGGTGGGGAGCGCGACGGCACCGGGCACGCGGAAGACGCGGCGCGGCTTGTTGGTGGCGAGGTCGATCTCGATGAGTTTGGGGCCGCCGCCGTCGAACTGGCTGCGGTTCACGCCTTCCATGCGGGGCGAAGCGGCGTCGAGCACCCAGAGTCGATCGGCGTCGTCGATCTTGACGCTCTGGACACACACAAACTGGATGCCGCGGTGCTCTTCGGTGTTCTCGACGTACCCGTTCCAGACTTCGTTTGGATAGGGGGTGTTTGAGCCGTCCTGCATGACTTCGATAAGCGAGTGCTTGAACTGATCGTGCCAGCGCGGGAAGCAGACGAAGAGGCGGCCGGCTTTGGAGATGGCGACCCCAGTGGCTTGCAGATTGGGGAACTCGGCGACGACTTCGAGTTTGGTGCCGGTCGCGGCTGGGGAGGGTTGGGGCGCGATCGGCGGCGCTGAGGACTTCTGTTGGGCGAGAGCGGCGCACGCGAAGAGGCACGAAGCCGCGGCGGGGATGAAGTAGCGTGGGTGCATCGGGACTCCAAAACGAGGCGGCGTGGGATTTAAGGCCGACGAAAGCGTAGGAGATGCGGCGACCGCTGATAGCCACTCAGAACCCAGCCTCTCCACTTCGGATCGGAGAACCACCGAGCAGCGTTCTGGTTGTCGATGAATACTCGAAGATCAGCGAAGAGGACCGGGCCACCTGTGCGTGAACACACGCTCTGGGCTATTGGTACAGTTCTGTATGAAGCACGACGCACCGATGCCGGGAATTGGGCCGCCGAACGCACCGGCGACGGAGGGATCGCTTGTGGTGCGGGTCCGATACTGTGAATGCGACCCGATGGGCGTGGCGCACCATGCGTCGTATGTGCCGTGGCTGGAGATGGGGCGAACGGAACTGCTGCGGTCGTCCGGGGTGTCATATGCGGACCTGGAACGAGCGGGCGTGTTCCTGGTCGTGACGAAACTGGAGGTGCGGTACCGCCGGCCAATCTTCTACGACGATCAGTTGCAAGTGGTGACGCGGGTGACTGGCGGCGGGCGTGTGAAGATCGAGCACGAGTACGAACTACGGCTCGCGGGAGACGGCGGGCACGGGCGCGGCGGCAGCACAGCGAATCCGCACCGCACGATCGGAGACGTGCTTGCAATAGGTAGCACGCAACTCGCGTGTGTCGGGGGTGATGGACGCGTGCGGATGCTGCCGGATTGGCTCGTGGTGCAGCGTGAGGTCTGATGAGGGTGGGGCGTGTGTTATCGCCGGCGGCGGCCCGCGGCGAGCGCGGCGAACCCG
>JBGSIF010000360.1:0-10397 GCA_041742635.1 Phycisphaerales bacterium | reverse complement strand
CACTGGGCCGCATGCCCTCAATGGCGCAGGAACCAAACACCCCCCCGCCCAGCCGCGGGACCGATACCATCAACCGACCCTCATAGCACCTGGCACAGAACTTGGGGGCCGGCCACGAGTACATCAGACTGATTGTCGATCGGTGCCGCCGTCAACGCAACCGCAAACTGCACCGAGTCGGAATAATCCGCGTAGCCGGAGACCGGGCTTTGCGCAATGAGTTTGGCAATGAGTTTCTGCTCGACTTCGGCGGCTTTGGAATGATCGATCCCCGCGATTTTCACGGCGTACAAGAGATTCGACAGCCCGCGGCTAGTCAGGTTGGACTGATCCACCTTGGCGAAGAGTGCATCCAGATCGTCGGGGTTTGCCCCGAGCGACTTCTTTGCTGCGACCTTGAGGCCAAAGTCGGTGAACTTCGAATCGACCGCACCGTACAGCGGGTGGCCTTGCAACACGTCGCTTACACGCCGCGTAAACACCGCGTCCTGCACCCGCAGCGCGGCGTACAACGCTTCGACCAGGACTTGGTATTGTTCGACCGTCTGACCCATGCACTCCATACTGGTGTTGAACGCTGCCAATCGCTGATCCGTGGTGTATTTTTGGATGTTGTCGAGCATCGTGCGCAAGGCGATGGAAACCTCGTCGACATTCACTGGCTTGTTATTCTCTTGAATGAAGCCGGGAAGTTTGTCGAACTCACGTTGCTTGAAGATCCGCATGAGTTCGGCGTAGACCATCATGTTTGCCGACTTCTCGTCACCGGTACTCTGGCTGAGGTTTGCCGGATTGGGGATCATGCTAGATGACAACCCCGGTTTCGCACGACTCGTTGCGTCCTTGACCATGTCGTCGAGTTCGATTTTCGCCGCCGTTACTTTACGATCAATCGCCTTTGTCGCGGTAGTGACTGTGGCGTCCAACTCAGTGAAGAACGCCGCGATCTTTGTACTGGCGACGTCGCTGGCCTTGGTTCCAGCGTCGTTCGCGGATTTCGTGATAACGGCTACGGTTTCGTCCGATTGGGCCTTGACCTGGTTCTTCGCGCTTTGGACAGCCGCATTGACGTCGGCAATTGCCTTGGCGGCTACGGTACTAATTTCGTGAGTTGAGTTCAGCTTCGTGATGTTGATTTCTATGGCGGCGTCCGACGCAGACTTGTCTGCGTCGCGCGCGGACTGTTCCACACGCCGACGTGATTCATCGATCGCACCCTTTGCTTGCTCCGTACGCGCGAGCATCTCTGATCCATGCTTTTCCACCGCCTTAGCGGCGGCACTCGCGGCGTATGACTCCATCGAGAGACGGATGGAGCCGTAGCCAATGAGGCCGATCAGCGTTAGGATTGCCGATCCTACTGCGAGGTTGAACTTCTGCCGTTCAGCACTCTCGGCCTTGGCAACCTTGAGACGTTCCGAGATCTCGGCCTCAACAAGGTTCTTCACCGTTTTGTCTTGCTGCATCCGCTCGTGGAACTTCTCGTGTACCGCGTCAACAAGTTTCAGGCACCCCCGCTCTTGGATTTCTTGGAGCGTGCGAGACTGAACACGATCGATAATCTCAAGGACCTCGAACGGATCTCTCTGTTTCGATTTACTAAAATTCCAGACGGCATGCACTGGGTCGCCTGCATGACCGGAGACTCCCTGCGACCCTTCGTGCAGGTCTGTACGCGCCGGATCTGCTGATGACTGGCTCATTTTGACTCCTTACGTTACAACTTGATCGCGGTTAGAATCGACATTGCACGACGAATACGTATGCACACACGACAACGAAACGCTTACTGTTGCCCTTCTCTCCCCGACGCTCGGAAGCGTTCCGCACACCTCCCAATACTGTCATTAATGGTCCGGGATGTCTGCCGCCAATGTTCGGATGTCCCGCCTATTCTGTGTGCATTAAAATTACAACACAACACTTAAGAACCGATCATCGAACGCTCCACGATACCGTGCGAAGCCTTTGTCCCGTTCTGTATTTTGGGAACAGCACCGCCACTTACTGGTACTCACAACAAAGCCACCCGGATCACCAACGACAAATTAATAGCCAGTGATAACACTGCGCCATCCGATCCGTCGAATATAGAGTTGTATCGCTTCACCCCTGGAAGCACGCTCAACGCACATCTGCCCCAAACCATAGAGTTCGTCAATCTATGTATGCAATAGACTACCGCGGTACCGACGAGTTGTCAACCCAAGTTGTGCATCTCGCCCATTTGTTTTCGACGCGCTATCAACATCGGCTTTGAACCGACATCCACATGGAACCAAACATAAAAAGCCCCCGGCCACGAGGCCGAGGGCTTGGGGGGTACGAGATGTGGCGTCGCGTTCGACGCCGCTTGGTTCACCGGCTCTACACACCCGCGGTTCAGCACCCCATCGGCGGCGTGAAGAAGCACGACAGGAAGTCGAAGAAGTCCTGCGAGTTCGTCACCCCGTCGGTGTTGATGTCCGCGTTGCCTGCAAAGAACGCCGTCAGGAAGTCAAAGAAGTCCTGCGAGTTCAGGCTCCCGCTCTGGTTCCAGTCGCACGGGCATGGGTTCCCGCCGCCGGGGCATGTGTCGCTCGGGTCGGAGTTGTACACGAAACTCACGCTCGACCCCGCCGCCGGCGCGGCCTGCTCGCCATTCGGGCCGGACAAGTCCACGCTCCCCGCGCCCGACTGCGACTCGATCCCGCGGATATACCCCGCGCCGGCGGTCCCGGCGGTCGGTGTGATCTCCGGCGCGCCCATCGCGCCGTACCGGAAGTCGACGTTCCCGTTCTCGTAGAAGATCGCCTGGAACGTGTTGGAGTCAACCGATGCGAAGTGGCAGATCTGGTTGTACTGCACGATGAACCGGCGGTTCGGTGCCGTACCGCGCACTTCCGTGAGGATCGTTCCGCACCCGCCGCCCGGCGGGACGAGGTAATCATCCGCCGCGGGGAACGCCGCCCCGTTCGGCGCCACCAGGTGCGTCGGGATCGGCCATGTGTTGGCAAACGTGTAGAGTGGCCCGTCGAAGCCGATCTGTCCGTTCACGCCCACGTTGGCTGATGTGTACACCTGCCCATAGAAGGGGAAGTCAAAGCCGATCGGCACGGTCGAGTAATCGTCGTCACCCTGCGAGAACGCGATCGCGGTGCCCGTCCCGCTGATGTCCTCGAGAGCATCGGTGCCGGCCGCCATGGTGTACGCGCCGCCGCACGTTGTGCCCGCGCCGCCGAACGTCCCGCCGCGCAACATGCACGACGCCATCGACACTTCCAAACACTCCCCGCTCGAGAGGCAGCAGCGACCGTTGGCATCGCCCGCCGCCACAAACAGCGTCTGCGAACCCGCCGACCCGACCGCCGTCCCGCCGACCTGGAACAAGTAATGCTGCCCAACCACCGCATTGAACGTCACCGTCGCCGCGACATCCGCGATGTTCACCGGGGTCTGGTCACACACATCGTCGATGCAGTCCACGATGCTCAGTGCGTTGCAATCGTTCCCGTTGTACACCGCGATCTTGGAGTCGATGATCAGGCCGCTCCCGCACGTCCCCATCGTGACGCGGATCACCTGCCCCGGCAGGCCCGGGCCGGCCGTCCAGTCAAACCACACATCCTTGAAGATCGACGACGCGTTCCCCGCCGACGCACACTCGGGGTTCTCTTGCCCTTCGGTCAGCCCCGTCGTCGCGTTGGTCGTGTCGAACGCCGTCGTCCCCGCACCGCTGATCGCCGTCGCCGCAAAGCACGAATCGTTGTCCGGCGGCGGAGCCACCGGGGGCAGGCAGTCCTGCGTACCGAACACATCAAGCGTCAGCCCAACGCAGAACGCCCGATCGTCTGCGGCCTGCTCCAGGTTCGTATACCCGTCGCTCGCCAAGTCTCGGTAACACACATCGTCCGTCGCCGGCGCGGTGCGCGACCAGAACCAGCTCGACGCCCCCGTCGGTACCAGCGCATCAACCGGGTTGCGCACTTCGATGAAGTAGCACGTATTCGGATCCAGCGTCGGCCCGCCGGTGATCGTCGCCGAGAACTCCGTCGTTGATCGCGCGTTTACATCGCAGATATCGCGGCGCGTCACGATCATGTTCACGCCCTGCTCGAACGTCGCCACCGGGTTCGCGGCGTCCGGCGCACCGACGTCCGCACCGGACGTCTGGCGGGGCAGAATCCGCACGAAGAAGTGATCATTGTCCGCCGTCGGCTCGCCACCGCACACCGTACCATACGTGCCCCACCAGCACAACTGCGTCACCGTCCCGCTCGCACCCGCCGTCCGGAAGTGATCCGCCACGACGTTCAGGCTCGCCCCGCCGCCCATCGACCCGAAACTCGTTGCCGCGACCCGCGGGAACTCCAGCACCTGGCAGTTGTTGGTTTCACTCAGTGTACATGTTTCGAGCGGCTCGCCGCGCGGCGCCGGGCCGATCGGCTGCCCCGGTCGAAGATACCGCACGTTCGAGTCTCGATCCGCCACCGGACGCGGTTCCGGGTTGGCACTCCCCGCCGCGGCAAACGCCGCCCCGGCGCACATCGCCACTACGCTCGCCGACAATGAAGTACGACACATGCCAGATTTCATAGACAAGCCTCCTCAAGCGACGCGCCGATTCGGCAGAATGCCGAGTCAAGTTGTGGCCCGTAGGCCCGCGTCTAGGTCATGCCACCCCCTCCGGGGTTATTGGACTTATCTATTGGAATTTCGACGCATTGTCAAGACTTTTGTATCAATAAATAATCGCTTTTCTTATTTCGCTTGCCCCGACTGCACCAAATCATCCGCCTCGCGGCCCCTCACGTCGCCACTTCGGCTATCCTGTACGGTGCCTGAACGTGGTGCCAATCTCTTGCAAACACTCGCCGATATCCAGCGCTCCGTCTCCTCAAAGAACGCCCCCGCGTCCGCCTTGATCAGCGATGCTCTACGCCGCGCGAGCAATGCCCGCCCCCTCAACGCCCTCATCAATACCCTCGACGACTCCGCTTCCCGCGCCGCCGCCGATATCGACCTCGCGGCTCAATCTCCCCACAACGACTCCGCCCTCGCCCGACCCCTCGTCGGCGTGCCCCTCGTCCTCAAAGACAACATCTGCCTTGGACCCGCCGTCGATGGAACGCCCGCCGCCCCAACCACCTGCGCCTCTCGATTCTTGCAGTCCTACACGTCCCCCTACACCGCCACCGTTGCTCAGCGATTGATCGACGCCGGGGCCGTGATCGTCGCCAAATCCAATATGGACGAGTTCGCCATGGGCTCCTCCGGCGAACACTCCGCCTTCGGCCCCACTCTCAACCCATGGGACCACACCCGCGTCCCCGGCGGCTCCTCCTCCGGCTCCGCCGCTGCCGTCGCCGCCGGTATCGTCCCTGCCGCGCTCGGGTCAGACACCGGCGGCTCCATCCGCCAACCCGCCGGGTTCTGCAACCTTGTCGGGGTTAAGCCCACCTACGGACGAGTCTCTCGCTACGGCCTCGTCGCCTACGCATCCAGCCTCGATCAGGTCGGCACTCTCACACGCACCGTCGCCGACGCCGCCACGCTCCTCCGTGTCATCGCCGGCCACGACCCATGCGACACGACCTCCCTCGATGCCCCCGTCCCTGATT
Source organism: Phycisphaerales bacterium (assembly GCA_041742635.1). Classification (GTDB taxonomy): domain Bacteria; phylum Planctomycetota; class Phycisphaerae; order Phycisphaerales; family UBA1924; genus JTS-AC122. The sequence continues at coordinate 4,797 of JBGSIF010000360.1, read as the reverse complement.
ACTCCAAAGACCTCGAAACACCCGTCCACGACCTCATCATCGGCGTCCCCATCGAGGCCCGCTCCCCCGCCAACCATCCCGCCGTCCGCGCCTCGCTCGACAACGCCATCTACGTCTACCGCTCGCTCGGTGCCACGATCGTCGATGTCGAACTCCCACACATCGATCACGCCATCGCCGCCTATTACATCATCGCCACCGCCGAAGCCTCCTCGAACCTCGCGCGATTCGACGGCGTCCGCTTCGGACGCCGCGGGGGGGGCATCGCCAACCCCGGCGACGGCCTCTTCGATCTTTACGCGCGTTCCCGCGCCGAAGGCTTCGGCCCCGAAGTCCAGCGCCGCATCATGCTCGGCACCTACGTCCTCTCAGCCGGCTACTACGACGCCTACTACAACACCGCTCTCAAGGCCCGCCGCCTCATCAAACAAGACTACGACGACGCCTTCCGCCGCGGCGTCCACGCCATCCTCATGCCCACCTCACCCGGCCCCGCTTTCAAACTCGGTGAAAAAAACGCCGACCCAATGACCCTCTACCTCGAAGACATCTACACCGTCGGCGTCAACCTCGCCGGCCTACCCGCCATCGCCATCCCCGCCGGCTTCGCCTCCATCGGCGATGATGCCCCCGAAGACGCCAACCTCGCCCACGACCAATCGCCCCGCGGCCCTCTCCTTCCCGTCGGCCTGCAACTCATCGGCCCCGCCATGGGCGAAGCCCCCCTCCTCCGCATCGCCCGAATGTTCGAGCGCGAAACCGAATACTGGAAACGCACGCCACCGAGTTGGGTCGGGGCGGGCGATTAGGTGCGAGCCAAAAAACTCGCACTACGGATTCGCTCCCCCCACCTCTTCCAGCCGCGACCTGAATAATCGGTCGATCCGCCGGAACTCGTCCAGCCAACTCGTCGGCTCCGTGAACCCGTGCCCCTCCACCGGGTACATCGCCACTTCCCAGTTCTCTTTCTTCAGTTCGATCAAACGCTGCGACAGCCGCACCGTGTCCTGAAACAGCACGTTGTCGTCCAGCATCCCGTGGCAGATCAGCAAATGCCCGCGAAGCCCCGCCGCGTGCTCGATCGGCGACGACTTCTCGAACGACTCCGGGTCCACGCTCGGCACATTCAAAATATTCGCCGTGTACCCCTCGTTGTAATGCGCCCAGTCCGTCACCGGCCGCAGCGCGGCCCCGCACACAAACAACTCCGGCCTCGTGAACATCGCCATCAACGTCAAAAAACCCCCATACGACCCCCCATAACACCCCACCCGCTTCGCATCCACCCCGCGCTCCTTCACCATCCACGCCACCCCGTCCTCCAGATCATCCAGTTCGGGGTACCCCATCTGCCGGTAGATCGCCGTCCGCCAGTCCCGTCCATACCCCGCGCTCGCCCGGTAGTCCATCGAGATCACCACATACCCCCGCTCGGCCAGCAACGCATGGTACAAATGCTCTCGAAAGTAATACGACCACCCCTCGTGCGCATCCTGCAAATACCCCGCTCCATGAATAAACACCACCGCGGGCCGTTTCCCCTCCTCTCGATCCCCTACCCTCGCGTCCCACACTCGCGCCCAGATCACGCGCCCCTCCCGCCCCGGTATCGCCACCACCTCCGGCTTCGTCCACGCCAGCCCCGCAAACTCCGGCGTGATCGTCTCCGTCAGCCGCGTCGCCTGCGACGCCGTGATCGCACCCGGCGTGAGCAGCGGCACCACATACAACTCCGCTGGCTTCCCGATCGTCGAATGCAGCACCAGCCCCAGCCGATCATCCGGCGACGCCCAGAACTCGTTCTGCCCCCCGAACTCCGTCAACTGCTGCACCGGGAACCCCACCTCGCTCCCCTGCTCCGCGAACCGCTTTCGCTCCTCAAACTGCCCTGGCCCGATCAGCGCCCGGTACGCCTCCCGCACCCCCGGCCGCCCCGGCAGGCTCGCCACAAAGTACATCGCATCCCCCGCCAAGTTCACATCGACATCCACCACCTCAAACGGCTGGTCATCCTGCCCTCCCGGACGCAGCGCCCACCGCGTCCCATCCACCACATCCCGGAAATACACCTGCGCATACCCCGTCTCTTCCGACAGCACCCACATCGTCCGCCCATCGCGCAGCCACCCGCCGCGCGAGAACCCGCCGTTGATCCACGCCTCATCACGAAAATGCTCCAGCGGCGTCAGCTCCTTACTCGCCGCGTCAATCACCGCGATCCAGCGATCCTTGTTATCGTGCGACGAAACCTGCACCAGCGCCCGCGATCCCTGTTCGTTCCACTCCAGCCCCGTGATCGAAACGGGTCGAGGCTTGGGTGCCTCCACCTTCTTCTCCTCGCTTGCCGGCTCACTCTTCGCCGCCGCTTCACCGCCGGGTGCAGCCGCCGGCACAACTCCCGGCTCGTCCCCGCTCCCGCTCTTCCCTTCAGCCCCAGCCTCCGCCGCCCCCTTCGCCTTCTCACGCAACCCCTTCAGCGGATCCTCCGCAATCCCCGGCAGCACACTCAGGTCAAACGAATACACCCCATCAACCCCAACCGCCGTCCCCGAGACCGCCGTCTCCTCCTTCTCACCTCCACCATCGCCCTTCTCGTTCTTCTCACTCACCGCCCGCTCCGGCTCCGACCACGCCCGCCCCGCCAGGTCCAGCAGCACCACTTCATCCGCCGTCCGCGTCGTCGTTCCAACCTTTGACCGCACGCTCCGCGTCGAGACGTACCCATCCTCCGTCACATACGACGGCATCACATCCGCCTTCCCTTCCTTCCTCCCTTTTTTCGCCATCCGCACCAGCACCATCTCCCCCGTCGGCGAGAGCGACTGCTCCCGCACCTCCCGCTCATCCCCCAAGTACCACGGCCGCGCCACCCGTGCCGTATCAGCCGCCCGCTCGATCTTCTCTTGCTCCCGCGCGGCCTCCCGCTCCGCCCGCTTTTCCTTGATCGTGTCGAACAGCCGCTCTTGCTGCTGGCGGAGGTAGTCGTCCTTGTCCTTCTTCGCCTCCGGCTCTTCGGGCTTCTTCTCCGCCCGGATGTCCGCCACCTGATACTCCATCCCCGACGCCAGGTCTCTCACATACGTCTGCGACCCGCGCTGGTACGCAATCCGAAAATCCCCCACCAAAAACCTCGGCGAATGCTCGACGTCACCCGTCCGCGTCAGTTGCTGCACGCGCCCATCCATCAAATCCTTGAGGTACAAGTCCCCGCCGCGGGCATACACCTTCGCCCGCCGATCTCGTGTATACGCCCCGCCGCGAACATCCTCGCCGGGCAGGTCCGCGGGCGTTACGAGCGTGGTCTGTCCGGTCTGCACATTCACCTTGTACAAGTCGCGCCGGTCTTCGCCAAACCTCTTGCGCGAGTAGTACACAAACCCCGAATCATCCGACCAATACGCCCGCTCCGGCGACCGCGCGATCCAATCCGGATCCGCCATGATCTGTTCCAGCGTCAGCGCCAGCGGCCCAACCGCAACCTTCGCTGTGATCGGCACGTCGGCGGCCGCCTGCCCGGATTGGGCGCTCGTCACACTCGCTACGCCGACCAACACGCCCGCCGCACCGTAGACCAGTACCATCGATCGCCGTCGAGTTCGATTCGCGCACTTGCTTCTCATGCGCAGATTGTTCCCCCGTCACCGCGCATATCATCTCAACATGGTCGTGAATATCCCAGACGACGCGCTCCGCCAAGCCGGCATCGGGCCGGCCGAGGTACTGCTCGAACTTGCTTGCTCCCTCTTCCAGGCCGAGAAACTCACATTAGGCCCCGCGTGCAGACTGGCAGGCCTGTGCCGGACGGACTTTGAAGCCGAACTCCTCCGTCGGCAGATCCCGATCTATCGATATTCCGAAAAAGACTTCGAGCAAGACCTCAGCACACTGCGACACCTGGGGCGCCTGCCGTGATTGTGGTGAGCGATACCTCGCCGATCCGCGCACTCCAGCACCTTGACCGGCTCGACTGCTCCCCGCGCTCTTCGGCGAAGTCATCGTTCCTCGTGAAGTCGCGCGGGAGTTGCTTCGGCCGCTCGGCGCGCTCCCCTCGCTTCAGATCGAGCGATTTCCCCAGTACCTTGTCCGCGATGGAACGAATCACCGGCTCGTCGCGCAGTTGCTCGAAGACCTCGATGTCGGCGAGGCCCACGCCATCGAGCTCGCCAAGGAACTCAACGCCGACGCCGTGCTCATCGACGAAGCCGCGGCTCGAACCTCGGCCATCAAACTCGGCCTCCACACAACCGGCGTGCTCGGGGTCTTGCTGCTCGCCAAACACGACCGGCTTGTCGGACCTATTCGACCTCTCATTCACTCGCTGCGTGAAGAACTCGGGTTCTTTCTCACCGATTCACTCGTCGAGCGAGTCCTGCGACATGCGGGCGAATGAGCCCAGTCGAACGCCCATTGTGCCTGCCAACAACGGCTACGCGAAGGTCTGTAGACACTGACCCACCCGCGTCATCACCGACCCCTTCCCCAGCACCGCCAGCGACTCCCCCCAGCGGCGGCGTCACCCCCACCCCCGCCACCGCCACCCGGATCGGTGCCGCCAGCGCCCCAAGATTCACCCCCCTCTCCGTCACAAACCCCTTCGCCCGCGCGAACGACTCCATCGCCGCGTGAACCGACTCCGGCGTCCACACTTCGAGCGACGCGATCGCCCCCTTGAACTCCGCGAGCAGTTTCAATCCCGCGCGGTCGCTGGCCAGCAATCCCTTTTCCACCGCCGCCGCATCGAACTGCGTCGAGTCGTCCGCGCGAAACACGAACGCCGCCGCTGTGACCGCGTCGCGG
>JBGSIF010000359.1:0-27647 GCA_041742635.1 Phycisphaerales bacterium | reverse complement strand
CTCGATCCCTCGATCCCTCGATCCCTCGATCCCTTCCCCACCGATCCCTTCCCCACATTCTCGTTCATCCACCGCGCCAGTCGGTACACCCACTGCTTCGTCACGTCGCTCAGCACGGCCAGCCCGCCGTTCATATCGCCGTAGAGCGTGCAGTACCCCACCGCCAGTTCGCTCTTGTTCCCCGTGGTGAGCAGGAGGTGCCCGAACTTGTTGGAGAGCGCCATGAGGATCGTACCGCGCAGGCGCGATTGCAGGTTCTCTTCCGTCACGTCCGCCGCCGTGCCCGCGAACGGGCCTGCGAGCGAACCGAGCAGCGCGGCGTACCCCGGCTCAATCGGGATCACCCGATGCGGCATCCCCACCCGCCGGGCCAGTTCCGCCGCGTCCGCGAGCGAACCCGGCGACGAATACCGACTCGGCAGCGCGATCCCATGCACATTCGCCGCCCCGACCGCCGCCGCCGCGATCACCGCCGTCACCGCCGAGTCGATCCCGCCGGAAAGGCCCAGTACCGCGGTCTTGAACCCGGTCTTGCGCATGTAGTCCCGCACGCCGAGTACGAGCACGCGGTATAGCAACTCCTCGTCGCACGCGGCCAAGTAAGGATCATCTCCCATCCCCCCCGCCTCGATCCCTCGATCCCTCGATCCCTCGATCCCTTCCCCCAATTCACCGCACGGCACATCGACGGGCAACGGGGCGTCATCAAAACCAGCGTTCGCCGCGATCACCTCGCCGCGCGGCCCGATGGCGACCGCGTGCCCGTCGAAGACGAGTTCGTCGTTCCCGCCGAGTTGGTTCACCGCCAGCACCGGCACGCCGTGCCGCACCGCGTGCATCGCCAGGAGGTCGTGGTGCCGCCGCCCCTTGCCCAGCACGAACGGGCTGGCCGATGGGTTCACGATCACCCGCGCCCCGGCCCGAACGAGCGCCCGAACCGGATCCTCGCGCCCTTCATACCGGGCGGAGAAGCCCACGTCCTCCCCTCGCCACAAATCTTCGCAGATCGAAAGCCCGACGCGGACCGCGCCGCCCGCGCTCGGCACATCGATCACCACCGCTTCATCTCCGGCAACGAAGTACCGATCTTCATCGAACACGTCGTAGGTAGGCAAGAGTCTTTTGTCGTATCGAGCCAGCCGCACGCCGTCCCGGTACGCCACCAGCGAGTTGGCGATCCCCTCGCCGCGCCGCAGCGGTACCCCCAGCACGACCGTTACGCCCGCGCCGCACGACTCCCCGACCTCCGCCGCGGCCCGCTCGGCGGCGTCCAGAAACCCCTCCTGCAACAACAAGTCCTTCGGCGGATACCCCGTGATCGCCAGTTCGGGAAAAATCACCAGGTCCGGCGCACCGCCGCGCGATTCGCCGCCGCCCACCGTGTTTCCCAGCGCGGCCGCCTCGCTCAGAACGCGGCGCATCCTGCCCGCGTTCCCTTGGATATCTCCGATCGTCGTGTTCAGCGGTACCAGCCAGACTTTCATGCGCGATGATAGATCCACCGCACCACGGCGGACATCGGATTCGACTGACTCACGCGGACGCTCCCCTCCCGCTCAGTGATCCCGAACCAAACAGCCCGCTAAACTGCACGCTCTCTACAAATCGAGGAACCAACTCCCAAGAGATCGTGTACACTCAATCGGCCATCCATCGAAGGGCTTATCGCCCGAGGTATTGGTGGTCCGTTCGGTTGATCCTGTTCTCTGTAGAACATTCCAACGATCAAGGATCCTGGTCATGCTCAACATCGCACGCAACACTCGTTTGCCCGTCTGGCTGGCTCTCACACTGCCCGCCGCCGCCCTCTGCGGCACCGCCTATTCGCAGTCATGCTCCAGCACCGGCCCGGATGCAACAGTCGGTGTCCTCGGCCCCTCCGTGAGCAACTACGCCTCCGTCGGCGGGATCGACGCCTTTTCCATCAACACCACCATCTGCAACATCGGCGATGCGCACCTCGAGTTCAACGGCCTCAACAGCCAGCACCCGCTACTGGCCCAGAACCTCTACCGCTACAAAGTCGTCGGCGGCGCTGGCCGCTTCGAGCAGATCGGCATGAGTTGGTGCTTCAACACGTTCTTCGCCCTCCCACAGAACACCTGCTGCCCAACCTGCCAGCCCGGCGCCCTCGAAGAACTCGGCATCCATTGCTCCAGCGTCGAAACCGCTTCCATCATGGGCTCGAGCAACTCGCTCTCGCCTCGACACCAGGTGAACCCCGCGACCGGTGTATTCCCTTATCCCGGCGCGAATCCATCCCTGCCCGACGCCCTGGGTCGCCGACTCCGCGCTTCAATCAGCGATATCGACCCCGCCCAGCAAGGCGGCGGGCGATACTTCGTCGAGCACATCGTCATCTCGTCTCACGATGCCGCCGCTGGCAACAACGACAACAACGCCTCCTACCGAGAAGCCACCATCGCCGGCTCCGGCACGAACTGGACTCTTGCGACCACTGGGAGTGCCCAATCGACCATCCCGGCCATCATCGCGTGGTCGCTCGCCGAACCCGGCGTCTCGGTCGTCACGATTGATGTACCCAGCGACGGTCGCTTCATCCTCGCCGCAAAGGCAACGCAAGTCGGGCCTGCCCTTTGGCGGTACGAATACGCCGTGCAGAACCTCACCTCCGACCGCGCCGCACGCCTCCTCCGCGTCCCGCTGCCCCCCGGCATCGTCGCCGCGAACATAGGTTTTCACGACGTCTCCTATCACTCCGGCGACGGCCCAGGCAACATCAACTTCGATGCCACCGATTGGATCGTCTCCCACGATTCCGCCGTGCAGTGGTCCACGCAGACCTTCGTCGAAAATCAGAGCGCGAACGCGCTGCGCTGGGGAACGCTCTACAACTTCCGCTTCGAAGCGCCGACTCCGCCCGCCACCGGCACTCTCTCTTTGGGCTTGTACAAGCCCGGCACACCCGACGCACTGTTTGTTACTGGCTTGCCCGTCCCCAGCCCCATTCCATGCGCCGCCGACTGGAACAATTCAGGCTCCTTGAACTCCCAAGATTTCTTTGATTTCCTCGAAGACTTCTTTGCCGGAAACGCCGATTTCAACACCGATTCCTTTACCAACTCCCAAGACTTTTTCGACTTCCTGGCGGCGTTCTTCCAAGGTTGCTGACTTGACAACGCCAGATGCTGGTGGAGCAGGTTTCCAATCTGCTCAAGTGCAAGAGTTCGTGCGGGTTGGAAACTCGCTCCACAGTCAAATGGCTTGTCGTATTGACTCGCCAGCGGCACTCGATTGATCCGACGGTTCCCGCACCGTTATTCTTTCGTTCGCACAACTAGGTACGGGTTGAGCCCCATGACGCAAGTCCTCATCGATGCCCTGCTCCGCACATGGTCAAAGCAGCGCGATTACGCCGATCGCCTCACCGCCGACCTCACCGACTCGGACATGATCAGCCAGCCTGTCCCCGGCGTCACGATGAACCACCCCGCTTGGGTCTTTTCACACATCGGGCTTTACCCCCCGGTGCTCTCGGCCATCCTCCGCCGGCAACCCTTCATCGACCCCGCCGCATCTCCCTTCGGCAAAGACTCCCAGCCATCGTCCACCCTCACCGACTACCCGACAAAGGCCGCGCTCCTCGCCGGGTTCTTCCTAGATCACGACGAACTCGGTGACACCCTCGCACAAGCCGACCCACACATCCTCGAACTCCCCGTACCGCTCGAACGCTGGAAGCCCCGCTTCCCCTTTATCGCCGACCTGATCGTCCACCTCATGATCGATCACGAAATGGGTCACCTCGGCCAAGTCAGCGCGTGGAGACGTGCCGGCAGACGCCCTTGCGTCTGAGCATCTGGTCCGTCATGCGTATCGTACAAATGCACTACTTCGTTCTCGCCTCTTCGAGATTCCCGGCGATATTGAACACACTATCCAGCCGCGCAATCTCAAAGATCGACCGCACCCGATCCGTGAGCGCACACAGCACGATCCGTGTACCCGATTTACGCGCGAGTTGCATCGCCTCGATGAGCGTTGCAAGCCCGGAACTATCCATGTATCCCACGCTCCCGAGGTCCACAATCAGCCGCTTGGGCGCGGTCACTTGCACTCGCTTGATCTCCTGCCGAAGCAGTGGCGACGCCGTCAGGTCCACGTCCCCCACGGGGGTAATGATCGTCGCCGGGCCGTCGTTCCGGCTCGTAATAGTCAATGTGGAGTTGCGTCGATCAGCCACGCGCGACTCCTTTGCTCCCCGCACCTGTTGAAGCGCTCGTCGAACCGTTTGCGACACCACTCGCCGCTTGATTCATGCACTGTATCGTGCAGCCTCCGGACGCCACGCCGCTCGGCGACGCGCCGGTTGTGCTTGCCGCTCGCTTCTTCAACATCGACAAACGCATCCCCAGCGGCACTCGATGTTCGTATATCACCTCGTCCATAACCGCTCGAATGATGTGTACCCCAAGCCCGCCCGGACGAACTTCATCCAAGTTTCGACTCTTGATCACGCTCGGGTCCACTTGCTTGGCTTCGTCTTCGATCACGATCTGAATCGCACCAACCCCGACGTCCGACGCCATCCGGCAGCACTCGACTCCCGCCGCTTCAGTCAGGCCCGCGTCGGCCTGATCGCCCGCTTCACTCATCGGCCACAAACTAATCCAGATCGGCTTATCCGACGCTCGGTCGTACCCATGCCGGATCACGTTGCACAACGCTTCGTCCACCGCAAGCGCAATCTGGCCGCACGCTTCTTCGCTAAACCCGAGCCTCCTTGCCACCGCCGCAACCATCTCGCGTGCCCCGCTCAGATACAGCGGATTGCTCCGCAGTTCCATTCGTATCTCCGGCGGGTGGCTTGGTGTTGGAATCATTCAGATACTCTCAGGCTGGGCATTCAACGTTCCGTCATGTCCCCTTCCTCCTTCCGATCTTCCCGCACTCAATCCGTAACACTGTATCGGTCAAATCGGCTTGCTCGACGCTCCAAGTTGCCCACGAGCGATGCTAGCGGCCCGTTATCCCCCACGTTGGGCCATATTCTCGGTCCCTTGCGTACGGTACCACGCTTCCCAACGCTCCATCGCCGCCGCACGTTCCGATTCAGCCCCGCACGCATCATAACCACGCCGTTCGCCGGTCATCTGCTCAAGCGTACCAATGGCGAAGAACCGCACGGCAGGATCGTCTGAATCCAATAGCGAAATCAACTTCGGGATGGTCGAACGGTTCCCCTCGACCGCCGCGCCCCGTATCGCTCGAATGCGCGACGCCGACTCCGCCGATTCCAGCGACGTCGGCGTCCCGCATCCAACCAGCAGCACCACCGCCCCAGCAATGGCCGGCCACGCTCCCCGCCGAGATGTTCCGCGTTTGTTCACATCAAACTGTAGTCAGGACAGTCCCGCGTGCCAGTACGCACGCCCGCGTCGACGCCGGGCTTCACGATCGACCCTAACGCCCGAGCACCAGCAACTGCTGCATCAACTGGTCCGTCGTGGTGATCACGCGCGACGCCGCCGAGTACCCCGTCGATGTCAAAATCAGTTGGATGAACTCCTGCGAGATGTCCACATTCGACTGCTCGAGCGCACCACTCACCACCCGCCCCGCGCCCAGCGTATTCGGGGTCGTCACCACCGCTGTCCCGCTGTTCGGACCCGCCGTGAACAGACTGTCCCCGATATCTACAAGCCCTTCAGGGTTCGAGAACTTCGCCAGCGCGATCTGTCCCAGTGTCCGCGTCAACCCGTTCGTGAACGCACCCGTAATAACCCCATCCACGCCCACCCCGAACGTCGCCAAGGTGCCGATCGGCGACCCATCCTGAAACACCGCGGCGAGCGTCGAGTTCGTATCCGACAACGCCGTCACGCTCCCAGACTCGGAGTTGAACGACAGCCTCACCGTCATCGGCGATACCGCGCCGCTCCCCTCACGGTCTATACCAATATCAATCGGTACCGCGGTGCTCAGCCGGCCAAACATATCGAAATCCAGTACCCCTGTCGCCACACCCAGCGCCGTATCGCTGTCATCCCCCGACTCCACGAAGTACCGCCACCGTGTCCCGCTGTCCGACCGGCTGTCGAGCACCACTGACACATCCACTGGCACCGCCGTCCCCAGCGAATCGTACGTGATAAACGTCGTCCGCACGGACTCTCCATCTGCCTGAACCTTCGGATCGGGCGTGAACGGCGCGCGTGTGAACGTACGATCCGCGTTGAGTAACCGAATGTCCGTTGCTTCAATGTCTAGGTCGTTCACACTCCCCGAGTTTCCGATGATGCTCAGAACGCCGGTCGCCGGATCCAGCGAGACCCCGGGCGTTGTCCCATCCGGGTTCGGCCCCGCGTCCGGACTGATCCCAAGCGACGAAATAATGAAGTCGATCCAATCCTGTACCGTCGTATCCGCACCGATGGTCAGTTCATTCGTCGGCAGGGTTCGGTTCCCCTTCTCAACACCCGTGATATTCAGTATCTGCCCCGCTGTGAACAGAGCGTTCCCCGGGCTGTTCGGATCATCCAGATCCGTCAGTAAACTATCCAGCGCGAGCGCATCACCGCCGGGGCCGCCAACCGGGCCGCTCAACAAGTTGAGCGCGTTCAGGTCAATCTGCGAACCCCGCGACGGCAGCGGGCCGTCCGCATTCAAGTTACCCGTGAATCGCACGTTCCTCGTCGCCTCGGCGAGTGTCAACTGTCCAACCGGCATCGCCAGGTCCACTAACTGTCCTTCGACGATGTTGAACTCCGCATCGACCGCAAACCCCCGCACCAGGTCTCCCGAGATATTCACCAGGTTGTTCTCGCTGTTCTGCCGGAACGCTCCCGCCCGAGTGTAAAAATCCCCGCTCGCCCGGCGAACGATGAAAAAGCCGTCTCCCTCGATCGCAAGATCGCGTGAATCCCCGGTTGTCGCCAGTGCTCCACCCGAAAAATCCCGCTGCGTCCCCGCCACGTTCACACCCAATCCGATCTGCCCGGGATTCGTCCCGCCCGTGTTCTCACCCGGCACCGATCCGATGCTGAACGTGCGGCTGAACGTCGACGAGAACAACATCCGGTTCGACTTGAACGCCGTGGTGTTCGCGTTGGCGATGTTGTTGCCGATGACGTCCAGGTTGCGGGCATTCGCGGTCAGCCCAGATAGCCCAGTGAATAGCGCGGTCGTTGATGCCATGAATGATCTTCCTCAAAACTGGTTCACGCTACGGACATGTTTGCGCGAACGAACTCTCACTTGGATAGTTCGATACCCCCCGCTCCCGTTCACTCTTCTTGCATGACTGGCAACTTCATCAACTCGGCCACCGACGCCCGTGGCACCCGCAGCACATTCCCCGCCGCACCGTTCCCCGCCCCTCCTTCGCTTGTACGCGAAGAAATCTTCACGACACCGTCGATCCCGTTCATCACCCCGCGCGAAAACTCGGCTTTACCCACGATGCTCCGTGTTGTCACATCCAGCACCAGCGCCTGATCATCCAGCATCACCAGCGCACGCCGCACCCCGGCCGCTTCCGCCCGATCGGCCGCCGCCGATACCGCCAGTGCCTGCGCTTCGTTCAGCACGACTCCCGCGCCGTTCTCCACGCTGACCCGCCGGTGGCTCGATAAATCCCCGTTCTCGGCCTGCTTCAACAGTTCCGTGAACGCAGCCCCTTCTATCGTCCCTTGACCCGCGCGGGGTGCCAACTCCTCCGCCCCGCCCGTCCGCCGCACTCCCGCGCCGAGCATCTTCAGTAACTGCGAACTCTCGCTGATCATCCGTTCCCCCCATTCTCATCATCATCCGGTAACACAGGCAATGACGCCGGATCCGCCAACTCGTCCACCTGCGAGAACGGCACCCGCGTCCCATCATCCAGCGTCAGCACCGGCCCCGCGTCCGTCCGACTGACCGTCGCTGCCACGCCGATCACTCGTTCATTCGCCTCGCTGATCCCCGAGATCAACTTCCCAAGCAGCCCCGACGCGCTGGCCATCTGGTTCTGCGACACCAGCGTTTCGAGTTTCTCGCTCAGGTCGATGTCCGATTGGATCGAGCGCAGGCTCGACATCTGCTGCAGCAGCGCATTCGAATCGTTCGGCTTCAGCGGATCCTGATTCGACAACTCCGTGAACATAATTTTCACGAACTCCTCGCTCGTCAGATCGCTAAACGCATCTTGGCTCGCCTGTGCCTGTAGCCCCGACGTACCCACGCTATCGATGGCGCTCATGCCGCTGCTCCTTGCTATTGACCGTCCTGATTCACGCGATTGCATCCACGAGGCCGCTCATCAGCATCCCTGCCGAGCGTTCGACCTCACCCGTCGCATCAGCCTCCGCCGATGTCTCATTCTCTCCCCGCTCGCCCTCTCCACCGCGACCTTGCGCACTCGAATCCCGCGGCGTTCCTTCCTCTCCCTGCCCGTCTCTGCCCGACGTGTTGTCTGTGTCCCACGCTTCGTCAGACGCACCCTGCCCAGCCACTCCGTGCGCGTCTCTCACGGCTCCCGTTGTCTCCGCGACATGCAATCCAACTGGCACGGTCGGCTCCGCACGACTCACCACTTCCAATCGATCGACTTTCATCCCGCTCGCTTCCAGTTGTGTCCGCAACTCGGCCACGCTTGACCTGAGCAACTCGTGTGCCAGTTCACTCCGCGATTCAAAAGATGCCGACACGACCCCTTCCGTCACTTCAACACGTACCTTCACCTGCCCCAAAGACGCAGGGCGAAGCGATATCAGCGCACTATCTGTCACCGGCGTGCTCACTCCCGCCCGCTCCGTTCGCGCCAGCGCCGAGTTCACGCTCCGTAGCAACTGAATCGAAACCGTTTCGGCCCTTTCCCGCATTCCATCGAGCTGGGCTTGCGACCGTCCGTTCGTTCTCGCCGCCGCGGCATGGTCCTTATTCATTCCCGATACACCACCCACACTTGGAAGCCCACTACTCGCCACACGCCCACTCCCCGTTTCCCCCTGCGGCCGCGACGCCGTTGCTTGCACCACCAATCGACGAAGCGCGTCAATCGCCCTCGTGGTATTGCCGCTGAGCGCTCTGACATCTGTCGGCGCACGTTCGGCCTGTTGCGCAGAAACAACCGATCGATCGCGCGGCTCTGGCGCGTCACTGGCTCTGACGGCGTGCGTCTCAGTTTCAATGCCCCCTCTCGATTCATTAGTTTCAGCACCGCTTCTCTCGTCCCGCTGTGCATCACCAACAACTTGGGATCTCCCCAAGTTGCCCGTCGGGCGTGCTTCGACCTCATCAATCGGCGATGATCGTCCACCCCGCTCCGAATCAACGTCCCGCGCCACCGCGTGCGCCCCCCCACGCTTGCTCGCAACCGTATCGCTCTCGGAACGCCCTTGCGCCGTCACAAGCCGTTTCTCCGCCGCCGCGGTGGCTCCCCCGCTGAGCAACTCGAAGTTCAGTGCACGAATCCCCATCGCACCGGCAACAACCGCCGCACGCTGTGCGTGCGCAGTCGATGCCCCACGCCCCGCATCATCCACTGCCGTTTGCTCGCCGGAGTCCGCCGACTCTTCGCCCGCATTCCCATCATCCTCATTCGTGTCCGACTCTTCGCCTCGGCCAGCACCCACCTCCTCGTTCCCCGCTTCCACCGTCGCGTGGTTCGCTTGCTCACCGTAAATCTCATCAAACAAGCTGTGAAACTGCCCGTCTTCCCGTCGTCGTGCCTCCTGACCCCGGCGCACATTCGCGCTGGACTCCGTTGCTCCATTGGCATCATTGACGAACGGGATCGGTGACATTCGGCGTAGCCTCTTCGGCGCTCTCCCCCACTCCGTAGCGCCGCAGTTCCTCCAGCAAATCCGCTGCCACTTTCGGATCTACTTTGTTGAACTCAGTCATTACCTTGCTCCGTTGCCTTTCATCCATTGCGTTCAGGTATGAAATCACTTGCTCCCGCTTGCCGCCTACAAGCAACTCATTCAGCATTGACTGGGCGTCTTTAGCCTTCAGCCCACCCAGAGTCGCCATCGCTTTCTGGAACTGTTCTGTCCCCGCGGTCTGCTCGATCTTCTTGCGCTCCTGCGCAAACATCTCCTCTCGATTCTTAATGTCCGCTTCTTGTTTCACCAAACGCTCGTTCTCGCGTACCAGAAACTCTTGCAACGAACGAAGTTCTCGCTCCAGCCTCAGTTTGTTCTGATGCGCTACATCGTCCGTTTCATTCGCGCGTGCCAACTTCTCCACCGCGCGAACCGGCAGCACATTCGCTTCGTTCGCCGCCTTCGCTGCGGCGGCCTCTTCCTCCGCCTTCTTTACCGCCTCATCCTTTTCCGCTGTTTCCGCAGTAATCGTCTTCGACAGAAGCGCACGGATCGCCTCCACTCGCTCCCCGTTCAGTCGATCACTCTTGGCGAGCCACGCCATGAATCCGGCAATCGCCATGAGGTTTGCTATCGCCAAGGTTGACAGAATCTTCCAGATTGCTTTCATGCCGCCGCTCCCGATTCCGCGCCGTCACTCCGGGCGTGCCGCATCACGGACAGTTCATCCAACTCCGCATTTTCTTTCCGTCGAACTTCTTGCTTCCATTCTTCGAGCCGCTTCGCCCGCAACAGTTCGACCGCTTTTTTCTGTGTCGTCGCTTCGAGCAGTTCCAGCCTTGCGCGGTCGATCCGTTGGTGCAGCCCGGCCAGTTCAATCACCGTCTGCTGCGCGACCGCTACCAGCCGCAGCGACTCGCCCGCCTGCATCCGCACCGCAGACAGCGACAGACTCTCGGCTTGTGTACGCCCTGCCACCACCCCATCCGACCGCGCTGCACCCAGTTCTCGCCGCAAGTCCTGCTTCGCACCCGCGATCGCTCGTTGATGCCCACGCAGCCGTTCTTCCAGCCGGATCCGCTCCCGCTCCAAGTCTGCTACCACGCGACGCCTGACTTCCTCCACCCGACCCCGCTGGTCCAAGACCGCCTGCAAGTTGAACACAAAGCCCCGTGCCATGTCGTTTCACTCCATCTCACTCGCTCACTTCTTGCCCGGCGACGCCAGCGCGGCCCCCGCATCGACGGCCAGTTTCAGCATCTTCGCCTTTGCCGTGCCGAACGCTTCCTTTTCTCGCGTACCCTGCTGCAACAACTCGACAATCCGGGGCTGGTACGCAATCGCCACGTCCGCTTCGACACTCGATCCCTTCGCATACGCACCGATCTGCACCAGGTCCTCGATCTTTCGATACGCCGCGAGCAAGCGAACCAACTGCCGCCTCGCCGCCGAATGCCCCGCGTCAACCACGTCGTCCGCAACACGCGACACCGAGTCCAGCACGTCGATCGCAGGATAGTGATTCCGCTGCGCGAGCGCGCGAGATAAAATAAGATGTCCGTCGAGAATGCCACGCGCCGCGTCCGCGACCGGCTCGGTCATCTCATCTCCCTCGACCAGCACCGTATAGATTCCAGTGATCGACCCGCCGCTCGCCCCGCCTGCCCCGCCCTCCAGCGCGCCCGCACGTTCCATCAGCCTCGCCATCGCGGCAAACACGCTCGGCGTATACCCACGCGTTGCCGGCGGCTCCCCCACGCTCAACCCGATCTGCCGCTGCGCGTGCGCAAAGCGTGTCACCGAGTCCATCATCAGCATTACCGCTTGACCCTGATCACGAAAATGCTCCGCAACCGTCGTCGCGTACATCGCCGCTCGCACCCGCATCAGCGGCGACTCATCTCCCGTCGCCACTACCACCACCGACCGCGCAAGCCCTTCCGCACCCAGCGAATGCTCGATAAAATCCTTCACTTCACGCCCCCGCTCGCCGATCAGCGCGATCACGTTCACCGCCGCCGATGTGTTCCTCGCGATACTCCCCAGCAGTGTCGATTTTCCGACACCCGGCCCCGCGAACACTCCCATCCGCTGCCCTTGTCCAAGCGTCGTAAAGAGATCGACCGCTCGCACTCCCGTCGCCAATACATCGGTGATCCGTCGTCGGTCCAGCGGTGCAATCGGTTCCGGATCGAGCCGCCGCGGACTGAGTCCGTGCAGCGATCCGATCGAATCGATCGGCGTTCCGACCGCGTTCACGCAGCGACCCAGCAGGGATTCACCCACCGGCCCCGTGGCTGTCGCGTGTAGTGCCACAACACGGTCGCCGGGGCCGATGCCCCCTGCCTTCCCCAACATCATTACGATCGTGTGCGAGTCAGTAAACCCGACTACTTCGCCTAGCGCCTCGACGTCTGCCCCCTCTTCGCCAGTCCGTGCCCGCCACATCGATTCTCCGCGCAACTCAAGCCGCACCAGCGAACCGATGGCGATCGGCATCCTATTCGCCAACACCGTCATCCCTCGCAGCGTCGCTACACGCCCCGATATTTCCATCGGCTCAAGCCCACGAACCGTCGTCACTGCCGACTGCATCAAGTTCATGCCTTGCTCCCGCCCTGGGCCGAACCCGGGATCAATGCCTCGGCTATCCTCGCGAGTTGCACCGGAATCCGTGCATCTACTTGCGTTATGCCCGACCAACCACCGCCGTCCCCTCCTCGCGCCTCCGGTTCGATCACCACTCGGCAGCCACCCCGCTCCATTGTCTCATCGATCTTCACCTCGATGTGCCCATTATCTCCCAGCCGCGACATCAACTCGGGCAGCGACGCTTCGACGATCGTTACATCCGCCGCGCTCACCGCAACCCTGAGCCTGCTCGGCCCGAGCACCAGCCCCACCGCCGCACGGACTTGTTCTACCACCACCGTCGGGTCAGCCTCGATTGTGCGCTTCACAACGCCCTCAGCGATGCATAGCGCGAGCCGCATAATGTTCGTTCTCGCATCCATCTCGAGATCTTCACGCACTCCCACGAACGCATCAAGCGATCGCTTCCATGCACCCTGGAGTTCATCGAGTTTCGCACGCTGTTCTATCAGTGCCGCATCGGAACCATGCTTCTCGCCCGCTGTTTTTCCTTCTGCTTGCCCTTTCGCAAACCCTTCTTTTCGCCCTTGCTCGAATCCGCCGGCAACCAACTTCTCCCGCTCTAGCCTCGCCGCAGCAACGATCATCTCCGCTTGTTTTCTTGCGTGTTCGACAACGAGATTCGCTTGAATGCGCACGTCCGCCAGGTCCAGCACCATGGCGTCACGTGCGATCGTCTTTGACATGGAGTTCTTGATGATCGCCATATATCGTTACACCACGCTATCACATCCCGTATGATCGCATCCCAACTATGCGCACGGCGTTCTTGTTTTATACAATCAGGTCTGACTCGCCGCCTCGGCCCGCAATAACAATCTCACCGCTGTCTTCCAATCGGCGCACAATATCGACGATCCGTTGTTGCGCGGCTTCGACGTCGCTGACCCGCACCGGTCCCATGTACTGCATGTCTTCCTTGATCAGTGTCGCCGCACGCTCCGACATGTTCCCGAATATCTTGTTCTTCAAGTCCTCCGACGCAGTCTTGAGGGCCAACGCCAACTGGTCGTTGTCCACTTCTTTCAAGATCGTCTGGATGCCCTTATCATCCACTTGCTTCACGTCCTCGAAGACGAACATCAACCGCCGTATCTCTTCCACTAGGTCCGGATCATCGGCTTCCAGTCCTTCCATGATGGCTTTTTCCGACGCTCGATCCGCCAGGTTCAGAATCTCCGCTACCGTCGGCACCCCACCAGATTTCTCCATCGACTGCATCAGCATGTTCGAAAGACGACCTTCCAGTCCTTTCTCAACTTCGCGTATAACTTCAGGACTCGTCTGCTCCATGTTAGCAATACGCTTAATAACTTCGACTTGTTTCTGAACTGGCAGCCCCGAGAGAATCTCCGCCGCTTTGTGATGTGATAAATGACACACAATCAACGCAATTGTTTGTGGATGCTCGTCTTGAATGAACGTCAGAAGATTCTCGCTTTCGGCCTTCTGCAGAAACGAGAACGGCGTCTTCTGCACCTGGGTCTGAATCTGCCCCAACAACTTCTCCGCCGTAGATGAATCCATGGACTCCTTCAGAAGCACCTTTGCATACTGAAGCCCACCTTCATTCATATAAGCACTCGCCATCGACAAGTTATAAAACTCTTCAACGACCGCCTGGCGCAGTCCATCCGAGACCCGCCCAAGACTCGCCAGTTCACGAGTCACCTCTTCCACGGCATCCGGCGCAATATTCTTCAGCAACACGCTCGCGGTTGCGGTGTCGAGGGTCATCAGCAGGATCGCCGCTTTCGTCAGCGATTCGAGCGCCGCCGGATCGTCTGGTAGTTTTTCGCCCGGCTTTCGTGCCATCGTCTTGCCGCTCCATCCGCTCTTGCCCATTCTGCTCGATCACACAATATATTCACCGTCCCAGCCAGAACTCTAACAGCAGGGATCATGCCTCATGCTTCTTCAGGTTGCACCCACCTCGTAAACAGTGTCGCCGCTTCGTTCGGCTTAGTCTTAACAAGTTCTCCTACCTGATCCAGCATCTTCTTCACCTTCAACTCATCGTCGTCTACTTCGATTCCCACCATCGCCGTATCGCTCTCTTCCGCTTCGCCCACCAAGTCGTTCCCGGCCAGTGCGGGCGGTACGCCCACGATCTCTTCCGCAGTGGGCAAATCCAGCGGCTTCGTCGCCTTCCGCGCCATCATCACCATCATCCCCATCGCCAGAAGCGCAAGCACACCCAGCGCTGCTTGCTTCACCCAACCCGATAGCGCTATCGAACCACCCCCGCCCAGCATCCCTGCACCATCCGCGCCGCTTCCACCACTGCTTCCCTCGCCACCCACCATTACCGGCACCGGAATCATCGATACTACGACCGTTCCAACTTTCACCGGCTCGCCAGACGCCGCGCCCGCCGGCGCATCCGTCTCGATCAGCGGCTGGATCGCTTTCTCCAGCCTGGCCTTCTCCGTTTCAAAGATCGGAACCAACTCCGCATCGGTCGGCGTCTTTCCCGCTGCCGCGGTCCCCTGCGACTGCTCCCATAGCCGCGCCACATAATCCCGTGGTACACCGATCGTCGCGCTGATCTTTGTCGGCATACCCCGCGGGTCCACTATCTGATCCTCCGTCACACCGAACTGCGAGTCGAATGTCGTGTCCACCGTCTCGTCATTCGTCGATGCGGCCCCACTCCCCGACCCTTTTATATCAAGGCTGATGTTCGCTCCGACCCCAGGCGCGCCACCCTCCCGCGGCGTACTCGATGTATTCGTCTTGCTGCTCTCCTTCGATAGCAACGACTCCGATCCCGCGCCCTTCGGTTTCACCGTCCGATTCCGCGTCGTCGTCTTTCTGACATCAACCTGAGCGTTCACCGCGATGCTCACACCACGTATGTATGACAACGAGTTGGCGATTTTCCCCTGCACATAGTTTTCATAATTTGCCATGTGCTCCATGTAAGATGACGCCGCAAAGTCTGCCTCGTTCCTCGACGCAAACCGTCTCCCGGTCGTACCGTCGGTCACATTGACACTCGTCGGATCCAGCCCCGCCTTAGCGCTCGACACGGTCGCCGCGATCGCGTCAACGGTACTCTGGCTAAGTGAAGAACCACGCGTGAACACAATCACCGACGCCGTCGCTTTCCGGAACGACGCCCCAATTCCTCTTGGTTCCGGCGCATCAATTACCACGGTCGCCGACTCGATCCCTTTGAAGTTCTTGATCACCAGCGCCAGCGTGTTTTCGAGGGCGGTGTTGAAAATTCGGTCGTTCTCAGACTTCGGATTCATCCAGTTCTGCTTCTCGATGTAGTTCCGAAATGTCAGCGACGCATCGTCTGGCAGTTGCCCCGCTTCCCCAAGCGCCGCCAGGATCGACATCTGCCGCTCCACCGGAACGAGCAACTTACCATCTGTGTTTGCGTGCGGTAACTGCGACGTTTCCAGGTACGCGCGTGCGCGTGAAACGGCGTCCGCAGACGCACCGGGAAGCAACTCCACCATCTTTGCGCTCCCGGCATACTGCGACACCAGGAACAACGCCATCAACCCCACCACCGCTAAACTCCCGATCAGCAACTTGTGCGTGACCGACAACTTCCCGAGTTGCGAGCCGATCGTCGTTAGTATTCCTCTTAGGCGTTCCAACAGCCGTCCTCCTCGCACGCAAAGATCACTTCTGGGTGACCCGCATACTTAGGTTCGGATCCGCTGTGCTATTGCCTTGAAACCGGCCATCATTGCTTGGCCATAGTCGGGACTTGCGCGACGCCACATTCCACGCGCGGAATCAGCCGCACAACTGCGAGCGTTCACACACGCATTTGCTTCACTTCTTCCAACGCCGACTGCACCTTGTTCCGCACGGATAGCAGCATCCGGAATGCGGTATCCGCCTTGTGCGTGGCAAGGATGACCCCCTCAAGGTCCATCCGCTTACCCGTCATCAGGTCTTCGGTAGCAACTGTCGCTTCCTGCTGCAACTTGTTTACCTGATCGATATTCTTGATCAGCACATCTTTAAACGAAGGCCCTTGCGTCGGCGCCGTCTCCACACCCGCCGCGCGGCCGAACCCGCCCGCTCCGTTCCCGATTCGATTGATGATTCCCAGTGGATCCGTCATGTCTCACCTCGTCTATTGCACGCTCAGGCGAGCAGCCGCAATGCTTGTGCCGTCATCGCCTTCGTCGCTTCCGCCGCCACGACGTTCATCTCATACGCACGCGCGGCTTCCATAGCGTTCATCTGCTGCACGACCGGATTCACCATCGGTTCCGGTACGTACCCCGTGTGCGGGCCTGACTTCGCCGCGAATGCACTCTCGGGGTCGTACCGCCAGTTGAACGGTGCCTGGTTGATCTCGATCATCGACACATGCACCCCCATCTCGCGCCCGTCCGCTGTCTTTGCCGATGGATCCCCTGGCGCGAAGTGAACGATCCGCTCTCGATACGGACTGAGTTCACCATTCGAATCCAGTATCGCATCTTTGTTAGCGATATTCTGCGCGATCGCCTCGATGCGTGTCCGCTGTGCCGTCATGCCGCTTGTCGATATATCCAGTGCGCCGTACATAACTCCACTTTCTGTCTCAGCCCGAGTCCACCGGGCTTACGACCGCTCGCTGATTGCCTGCCGCAGCAACTCTGTGCGACCCCGCATCAAGTCAATGGCGGCCCGGAACACCGTCACATTCTCCACCAAGTCTTGCATCGTGCGTTCAAGGTCGCGGTTGTTCCGATCGTGAAACAAGATATTCCCGCTCGCCGTCTTCGGCGTCAGTTCCAAGAACCCGTCCGCCCCTGCACGCACTTCGCTCGTCTCTTTCCATTCCAGTTGGCCGCTCTCACCGCCGGTCGCAGCACGCCTTCGCTCTACCGCCTCCGCCAACGCCGCCTGAAATCCGCCGGGCGACACATCCATCGGCCGAAAGTTCGGCGTGTCGATATTCGCTATGTTGTGCGCCAGCACGCGCTGACGCGATCCCGCGAACCGCACCATCATCTCGAGTGCCGGCATCGCCCCCGAACTTGTAACTTCGTCGATGAGCATGTTTCTCTGTTAGTCTCTACCGCAAACGGCGCGCCGCTCGTCTAGGTGTTCCGTCGTCGCTCATAGTGCGCGTTCGCACGCAACTTCTGCGCTCCCATGACGTCTTGTATGCAAACATTGCCGATCCTCCACGTTGCAACGTTAGATTCCTTCGTGCAACCCGCCGACCAGCCTTCTCAGACTGATCGGCGAGGGGATCACCTATGCCGTCTGGCGTTTCGTCGGCCCCGCCGACTTACAGCGAATCCTCGACCAGTTTCAGTTCTTTCCACTTCTTCAACTTCAGCCCCAGCGTCCGCACCCCGATCCCCAGTGCACTGGCAGTTCGCTGGCGGTGCCCATGAAATCGTTGGAGAGTCAGAACAATTGCCTCTCGTTCGATGTCTTCCAGCGGACGCCCTTCCAGTGCCGACAAAGACGCCGCCCGTTCCGCCGACAGCGGCTTGGCCTCTGTCACCGGCAGACTCGACACGTTCAGGTTCGACGCCGTGATCCGCGCCGGCCCGGTCACCGGGTTCGAGATCGTCACCGTTGGCGTGAGTGCCGAGCCGGTCGCCGCTAGCCAAGGCTCGACCAGGTTCCGTCCGATCACATCGCCCTTGCACAGCACCGCCGCTCGCTCGCAGATGTTCTGCAACTCTCGAACATTCCCGGGCCACGAATATTGCTTCAGCGTTTCTATTGCTGATTCATCAAATCGCTTCACCGCCGTACCTTCGCGCCGAGCCGTTTCCGCCAAGAACGCCTCGCACAACACCGGCAGATCCTCGATCCGATCCCGCAGCGGCGGCAAGTGAACCGGCAGCACATTCAGCCGGAAGAACAAGTCCTGCCGGAACTCCCCTTTCGCTGCCGCCTTGGGCAAGTCGCGGTTGCTCGTCGCAATCACCCGGACATCCACTCCAATATTCAAACTCGATCCAACCCGCTCGAGCGACCGTTCCTGCAGCACCCGCAGCAACTTCGCCTGCACATGTGTTCCAATCTCGCTAATCTCGTCCAGCAGCAGCGTCCCACGATCGGCTAGTTCGAAACGACCTTTCCTCAGACGCTCCGCGCCCGTAAACGAGCCTTTCTCGTGACCGAATAGCTCACTTTCCAGCAGCGACTCCGACAGTGCCGCGCAGTTCACAGCCACGAACGCCTCGCTTTTCCGCTGACTCATTTCGTGGATCGCACGCGCCACGACTTCTTTCCCCGTGCCGGACTCGCCGCAGATCAGCACCGTCCCCTGCGAATCAGCGAGTGCTTGGATCTGCTCTTTCACTCGGCGCATCGCCGCAGAATCACCGAGGATGCGGTCAATCCCAACCAGACGATCGCCACTCGATACGCCGATCGATCCTGCCTCGCTTGCTCGTCGAAGCAGCGTGTTCTCTCGCAACACCTTCGAGTGCTCGATCGCTCGCTTCACCGCGATAATCAGTTCATCCCCTTCAAACGGCTTGGTCACGTAGTCATACGCGCCGAGTTTGATCGCCTCGACCGCCGTCTCAACAGTGCTGAACGCCGTCATCATCACGATCGGCAACTCGTCGTCGATCTCGCGGATCCTTGCGATCAACTCCAACCCTGTCATACCGGGCATCCGCAGGTCCGTCACCACCGCGTCCGGTCGCCTCTTTGCGATCAGTTCCAGCGCCATCTCCCCATCCGATGCTGTCACCACCGTAAACCCCACTCGCTGCAGCGTCTGCCCGATACTGTCCCGCAGTAGGTCTTTATCATCAACGATCAGCACGATGCTCATGTCCATTGCTCCCTGACCCGTCATGGGGTCGTTTGGTTCAGTTCTTCCTTCAGCCCGCGGACACACTCGCTCGACTCGCCGGCCTGACCACCACTTCCGTTCGCTCTTCCAACTCCTCGTTCTCGCACGCCGGCAACAACAGTTCCACCACCGCCCCGCCCTCCTCGTGATTCCTTACCCGCACACTCCCGCCGTGCGCATCCACGATGCGATGCACGATCGAGAGCCCCAGCCCTGTCCCCGTCGCTCGCGTCGTGAAGAACGGATTGAACATCCGCTGCATCACCTCATCCGGCAGCCCCGGCCCAGTGTCCCGCACACTCAGAACTACGACCCGTCGCTCTCCCCCATCGGGCGTCATCACGCGCCGACTTGACGCTCCCACTACCAACATCCCGCGCCGTGACAACGCGCAACGGCTGCGCGTCCTTTCGCCATTTCCACTCTTCTCGCTTGGATCGGGGCACATCGCCTGCAATCCGTTCTGCATCACGTTCACCAGCGCGCGGTGGATCATCCCCGAATCGCAACTCGCCGTGCGAGATCCCCGATCACACCCCGTATATACCACCTCCACACTACTGCCTGCCTCGTGCTCGCTGCGCCCTTGCATCGACGCTACCGACTCTTCTACCGCCCCGCGAATCAGTTGCATCGTGTCACACGCTTCCCGTCTCACCCGCAACTCGCGTGAGAACGACAACACATCCCCCACCACCGCGTCCAGCCCACGCACCGCTTGCAGTATCTTTGATGCCAGCGCACGCTGCTCCGGCCGATCCGCGAGATCCTCTTCCATCATCTTGGCGTGCAATCGAATCGATCCCAGCGGATTCCGTACTTCATGCGCGATCCCCGCCGCCATCTCCCCGAGTGCCGCCAACCTTCGGCTGCGTGCTATTTCTTCGTTCGCCGCTTTGAGTTCAATTTGCAATCGCGATACTTCCGACTGCAACTGCTCGTGCGTCGCCTGCAACTTCGCGGCGGCGTCGTTGAACAACGCCAGCACTTGCGATAGATCGCTCGCAGATAGCACTCCGCTTTCCGCCCCGGCCTGTGTCCCTGCTTCACTCATCCGTTGCAATCCTGGTACCGCGGCCCCTCGGCGACCATCCCCGCCGCCTCCGAGTATGCACCGAGCGCGCCACGCCCGCGGCTCACCGATGTCAGTTCTTTCGACAGCACGTCTCGCTGCGCTTCCAACGCCGCTCGATCCGAGTCATCATGCCGACCGATCCGCTCGATCAAGCCCGTGATGTCGCCCACTGTTCCTTCGATCTCGCGTCGATCCGATTCGCTCAGACCCGCCATCCGTGCTTCCCACGATTCTCGAAACGGCACAACCTGATCGCTCAACTCCGCCACACGATCCACCAGCGCTTGACGCTGCGATAGCACCCGCATCAGCCCGTCGCTATCCCCCTCTCTCACCAGCACGGCTTGTCGCTCACACATCGCTTCTAGCGCTCGGCACAACTCCCGCTGCTCCCCGAGCACTCGGCGCAAAAACACCGTCCATTCACCTGTCCCGCCCCCACTTGTTGATCGCCTGAGCATGTTGTCCATCCTTGGTGTAAACCACACCGACTTCGTGCGACCCCTGCCTGCCACCTTCACACAACTACTCCTCTTTCCCGACCGCTGCTTGCTCTCGATGATCCAGCAACGACCTTGCATCAAGCCAACGTGCCCAGTGCTTCTTTTCCATGGGCAAGTTCTTCTGCGTCCAGACCGTTTCCGGAAACTTCTCAAGATGCTGCACCGCGCGCTGGTTCGCCGTCGATGCCTTGGCCCATTCCCCTTGCTGTACATACGCATTCACGATCTGAACCATCGCCACGAGCGACGCCGGCTCGCTCGCGTACCGCTGCTTCGCGTCGTCATAGTGCCCGATCGCGGTTTCATAATCGCCCAGGTCATACGCGCAGTCTCCCTGATAAAACACACTGTTGCGGAGCAGAACGCTGTCCAACTCATCCCGCTTCAGCGAGGGTTTAGCCTCGATCGCGCTGCGCACCAGCCCATACAAGCGGATCGCTTCTCGCCTGCGCGTCCGCCGCAACTTCTCGAGTTCGAGCCGCTGCGACTGCGGTATCGCATCGGCCAGTTCGCGGTCGATCTGATCCGACGAAAGCCGCAGGCTGTCCGCAAGCCGATACCGGACTGTTGTGATCTCTCGGTCTTTCGGGAACCGTTCTTCCATCTCGGTGAGCCGCGCGACCGCCTCCGGGTACCGCTCCCGCCGATAGTACAAGTCGCCGATTTCCGCCAGCGCATCACGAAACTCCGGTGCTTCCGGCGTCACGCTTCTCCCCGACAGCACGCCCAGCAACAACGCCTCCGCCTCTGCGTCGTTCGCCGCGTCGTCGTCCATCGCATAGCACCTCGCGAGCGGCACCACGCTCCGGTCACCCCACAACAACACCTCATTCTGTCCGCTCTCCCCCGCATTCACATCATCCGCACGCCCCGCTTCCACAAGTTCTCGATACAGCGACCCGGCGGTTTTCAGTTCGCCCATCCCTTCAAACGCGAGTGCCAAGCGGAACTTCGCTTCCGCCCGACGCGGATCGTCATCCGACGCGGTCTGCATGTACAGCGTGAACTCCCGTATCGCCGACTCTGTATCTCCCGCGGCGTCGAACGCGTCCGCGGCATCCCAGTGCGATCGGGCCGACGCCACGAGGTCTTTCAATACACTGGCCTTTGAATGCCGCTGAAAATACCGCGCCGCATTCAAGTAATGCTGCCGAGCCGCCTCCAGCGTCGCCCGGTCCACATGCTCCGATTCCACCCGATCTCCAACGTTCGCCCCGGTCGCGTCCAATCCCATCATCTCGTTCGCCAATCCACGCGATGTCGCACCAAGCGACAGCAGCACCCCCGCCGGCACCTCGTCTTCCGAATACAGACTCTCGGCGAGCAGTCCATACCGAAGCGCCTCACGCAAATGATCCGCACCCGCCTGATCGTCATGCCGCAACATCAGCGCTTCGGCTACATCTTCCACCCTGAGGCCGTCGATCAGCGAGTGACCCCCAGCCGCGCCGCGCTGCGTCAAGCGCTCGACCAACTCCGAGTACACCGCCAGCGATTGGTCTTCTTCCCCCAGCGTCGCAAGTACCGAGCCAAGCCCGTAGAGCGCGGGCAAGTATTCAGGGCTTGCCGCGAATGTTCGGATGATCTCCTGGTACCGATCCCGCGCCGCTTCCACCTGACCCGTTGATTGCAGTATCCGCGACGTCATCAGCCGCGCCGGTGCCTGCATCGGGTCCATCGGCCCGAGCATTTCCATCGCTCGCGTCAGTTGCTGATCCGCCTGCACGCGGTCTCCCACTTCATACTGGGCCTTGCCCAGCAGGAAGTACAACTCCCCCATCGCCGCTCGGCTGACCCCGCGGATCAACTGCATCTCACGCATCAATCGCGTCGATGCATCCTCCGGCAACCCGATCCCGATCAACAACTCCGCCTGTCGCGCCAGCGACCACGCCGCATCCTCCGGCTTGATCTCAGGCTCGCTCCCCAATCCGATCAACAGTTCCAGCACTCGATCCGCACTCAATGCCCCGGTCCCCCGCTCCGCTATCCCTTGCTGCACAATCGTCTTGAGCAACCGCCGGCGCCGCTCCCCTTCTTCTGCCGGCAGCGACCGCACCCGCTCCAGCGCGGATTCCAGACGCTTCGCCGACAAATACCCCTCCGCGATTCGCACGGTGTCCGTCGAACTGAGTTTCGCCCCCCGCTCCTCCGCCGCTTCGTAATCGCTCACGATCGCCGCACTGTTCTCCGTCCGATCCGCTCCCGCCGCGGCCTGCGCGTCGTACAACGTCCGCGCCCGCAGCAAAAAATAGTCCCGCACTTCCTCTTCCCCCGTCTCCGGCCTGTTGACATACGCCAGCCCTTTCCCGTTCAACTCCTCCAGCGCCGCCGCGTATTCGCCCGACTCCCGCAGTTCCTCGACGTGCTTCAACGGCGACTGCATCACCACTTTCGGCTTCGTCTTCATCCCCCACATCGCGCCCCCGACAATCGCCACCCCACCGAGCGCGATCACCGCGAGTGGCCACAGCATTCGAACCGTCGGTGTCACCGCCGCAGTGCTCTCGCCCGCCACGGCTGACTCATGACTCGGTTGCACTGCTTCAGAACTCATACTCGCTCACCAATACCCCCCGCTCATACCGCCACGCGCTCAATACGCGTCGATTGGACATATCGGGTCCGCTCCGACCGCCCCTGCACCTTTGACCGATTCCATGCGCAGGAATCGCACTCGCGCCCACGCACTTCAATTCCTGCGCTACCAAGCCAACCCTTACGCCTCGTATGTAAACCCCTATTTCAGGTGGCATCTCCATCCTCCATCCGAAATTCTGTTCGCATTCTGGCCTTCGTGTGGTAGTATCCACATATGGCATCGTTCACTTATCTCGCCCTCATCTCTTTTCTCTGTTCTTGCTTCCCCGCTTGGGCTGACATGTCGATTCCGACGCACGTCCGTGCTCATCAGACCTCACCTGCCCGCACCGCCACACCTCCGACCACCCCAGCCCACGCCGACGCAATCCCAACACTCGATCCCCTCTTCCACTCAGGCAACACGCCTTCTTGGTCCATCGTCGGCGACCCCACCGCCTTCGATCCGACCGTCGCCGTTTATGTCCTCTTCACGCCCGATCAACCCCTCGGCGAACCCGCTGCCAAACTCCTTGAACGCCTCGGTGGTGCCGTCGTATCGCACCTCATCAGCGTCCCCGGCGTCGTCGCGCACCTCCCCCGCAGCAAGGTTCCGAGCCTCGCCGCACTCCCCGCCGTGCTCTACGTCGAAGCACCACTTCCACTTCTCTCCACCACCAATGCCGACAGCCGTATCCGAACCCAGGCCAACCTCGTCCACGCCGCCCCATACAACCTCGACGGCACCGGCATCACCGCGCTCGTCTACGACGGCGGTATGCCACTCCTCTCTCACGTCGATTTCGCTGCTCGTCTCACCACCATCGGCACCGGACAACTCAGCACCCACGCCACACACACCACCGGTTCCCTCGGCGGCTCCGGCATCGGCACCGCAGGCCGCTTCCACAAAGGCATGGCCCCGAACGTCCGCCTCCTCAACGCCGCCATCCAATCCGCCGGCGGCGGCCTCCCCCTTTACAACAACCCCGCCGACCTCGAAGCGGACTACTCCATCGCCATCAACACTCACAATGCCGATATCGCAAGCAACTCGCTCGGCACGAACGTCGCGTCCAACAACCAGCCTTGCTCGCTCGAAGGAAACTACGGCGTCACCGACGCCATCATCGATAACGTCGTCCGCGGATCCCTCGGACGCTCCATCATCGTCGTCTGGGCCGCCGGTAACGAGCGCGACGACGGCCGCTGCGGCATCGAATACTCCACCATCGCTCCACCTGCCGGGGCCAAAAACCCTATCGTTGTGGGCGCGATCAACTCCAACAACGATTCCATGACCGACTTCACAGGCTGGGGGCCGACCGACGACGGACGCCTCAAGCCCGACCTCGTCGGCCCGGGCTGCCAGACCAACGCCGACGTCGGCATCACCTCCTGTGCCGCCAACGGCAACTCGGCTTACCTCTCCTTCTGCGGCACATCCATGGCCTGCCCCACCGTCGCCAGCCTCGCCGCGCTCATCCTTCAGGATTTTCGCGCTCAGTTCCCCGCCGCGCCGCGCCCGCCTAACTCCCTCATCAAACTCTTCCTTCTCCACACCGCTGTGGACCTCTTGAATATCGGCCCGGATTACCAATCCGGTTACGGCAGCGTCCGCGTCAAAGACGCCATCGATTTCATGCGCTCCGCCGACTTCCGCACCGAATCCGTCTCCACCGGCCAATCACGAACTTATCAGTTCGAAGTCCTCCCCCGCGACGTCTCCTTCAAAGCATCGCTCGTTTGGGACGACGCCCCGGGCATACCCCTCGCTGCTCGCACGCTCGTCAACGACCTCGACCTCGTCGTCACCGACCCCCTGGGACGCCGATGGTTCCCCTGGACACTCAACCCCGCCTCTCCCTCCGCTCCCGCTGTTCAATCAACAGTCGATCGGCTCAACAACGTCGAGCAGGTCTTCGTTTCTTCCCCCATCGTCGGGACATGGACCGTCGAAGTCCTCGGCCATGCCGTCCCGCAACCAGGTACCGCCGGACAACCCTTCAGCCTCGGCTTCTCCGCCCGTTCCTGCCCGTGCGACTGGAACATCGCCGGCGGCGTCACCAGCCAGGACTTCTACGATTTTCTCACGGATTTCTTCGCTGGCAATGCCGATTTCAACCAATCCGGCTCCACCACCGTCGAAGATTTCTTCGCTTTTCTCCAGTGTCTCATCTCCACCTGTCAATGACGCCGACCCGACCAGTTGTGATATGCTCCTTACCTCATGAGCATCCACTGGCCCATCATCAAGCGCCTCCTTCGTTCACCCCTGCGTGAAGCCGTTGTCGACGATACCCGCGCCTACCGCGGCATCGACCTGCTCATCGCCATGTCGCACGTCGTCGCCGCCATCCAATCGACTTGCTCTTCCCGCACCATCGGCATCCTCCTCCCCACCGGTGGCGGTTTCGTCGTTGCCGCTCTGGCCGGTTGGTCCTCCGGCAAAACCGTCGTCCCTCTGAACTACCTCCTCAAACCCGACGAACTCCAATACGTCATCGATGACTGCGGCTGCGACACCATCATCTCGGCCGGCCCCATGCTCAGTTTCCTGGGCTTCACACCCCAAAATGTCCGCGTCATCAAACTCGATGAACTCAACTTCCGTTCCATGCCCGACCTCCGTTTGCCCGCTCACGCCGATGACGACGACCTCGGCGTCCTCCTCTACACCTCCGGCACCAGCGGTAAGCCCAAGGGCGTCATGCTCTCGCACGCCAATATCCGCTCCAACATCAACCAAGTCCTCCAATACGCTCATTTCCAGCCCCACCAGGTCTTCCTTGGCGTCCTCCCGCAGTTCCATTCCTTCGGCCTCACCGTCCTCACACTTTTGCCTCTCACCAAAGGCTGGAAAGCCGTCTACACCGCTCGTTTCGTCCCCGCCAAACTTGTCCGCCTCATCCGCTCACATCGTCCGACGGTTCTCGTCGCTATCCCTTCCATGTATAACGCGCTCTTGCACGTCAAGGACGCTGCTCCCGACGACTTCTCATCGCTCCAGTTCACCATCTCCGGCGGCGAACCCCTCCCCCAGGCCGTCGCCGACGCCTTCCTCGACCGCTTCTCCCTCCGTATCAATGAAGGCTACGGCCTCACCGAAACCGCACCTGTCACCAATATGTGCCTCCCCTCCGAGTTCCGCTCCCGCTCCGTCGGTCGCGCCATGCCCGGCGTCGTCGAACGCGTCGTCGATATCAACTCCGGTGCCGACCTACCCCCCGGCCAAGAAGGCGAGATCCGCATCGCAGGGCCCAACGTCATGCGCGGTTACTACAACCTCCCCGCTGAGTCCGCCGCCGCCTTCGACGAACTCGGCTTTCTCCGCACCGGCGATATCGGCCGCTTCGACCACGACGACCATCTCTACATCACCGGTCGCCTCAAAGAAATGATCATCATCGGCGGCGAAAACGTCTTCCCTCGCGAGATCGAAGAAGTTCTCAACGCTCACCCCAGCGTCAAAGACTCCGGCGTCATCGGCGTACCCGACCCCATGCGCGGCGAAGAACCCATCGCCTTCGTCGAAATGAAACCCCTCGACACCGCACACAGTCCCGCTCGCCCCACCACCTCACCCTCCTCCGATCACGATGCTCCGATCCCCACGGCCGAGTTCGACGAAAAGGCACTCCTTGCTTGGTGCCGCAAACATCTCGCCGGCTACAAAGTCCCGCGAGAGATCCGCCGAATCGACGCTCTCCCACGCAACCCGACCGGCAAGGTCATGCGCCGGGAACTGAAGAAGTTACTTTAGCGAGTACTGAATGCAAGTCGATCACATTCAGACCCCGACTCGCCGCCGCTCGCCTCGCGTCACCATCGTCTACGAGAATGAGGTCGGCACCTATTTCGCAAGCCAAGGAAATCGCAGCCTCCTCCCCGGCATCAAGTTTCACGATACGCTCGGCTCGTAACGGCGCACGCACCGTGAGCCAACTCGGTTTGCTTTGAAGAAACTGTCGAACTGCAGCGGGCGTCGTATCCCTCAATAGTTCTTCTTCGACCTTCGGCGGAATGACAACTTCCCCGAACATTGTCGGAACGATCGCCACACACCGCATTCGTATCAGGAAATTAAGCGGAGAACTACCGGACACCACCAACATTACGCGGACTTCCCGAGCACTCGGTCTAGCAGCCCGTTGAAGAACCCGCGCAACCGCCGGGCCGCCATGATGGTACAACATGGCGGCGGGCAGAGGCGGCGGGGGCGGTGGCGGAGATCGTGCGATGGCGTTGGGCAAGCGGGATGGCGAGCGTCAGGATGACAT
>JBGSIF010000358.1:0-4278 GCA_041742635.1 Phycisphaerales bacterium | reverse complement strand
GCCGAAGGTGATTGCGCGAACAGCATCGCGGGCGTGCCCAGCCCGATGGCCAGGCCCAGCACGCCCAACACGGCATGTGTATCAGCGTACCGGCGCGAATGGCGTGCGGGCGTGCGGGCACGTAGGCTGGGTGTTCCTGGCTCGGTTCCTCTGGTGATCAATGCACTCTCCCGCAAGTTCGGACGTCGCGTATGGAGGTGGACAATACCGTGCCGCAGGGGAAAGAACAAGCGGAGACGCCGCGGGAACGATGATTGGTGGGAACGCGGAATATGCGCGCGATGACGGCACCGCAGTTGTGTGGTCTACGGGGCACCCAGTCGGCGCACCCAGATGTGGCGGTACCGCACCGCGTGCCCGTGGTCCTGAAGGTAGATCGGGCCGTCCCCGGTGCCTTCTTTCCGCGGCGCCGCCGTTGTTTCCCCGTCGAGCAGCGCGTGGTCGTGGATCAGCACCCCGTTGTGCAGCACCGTGAGTCGCGCCCGCTCGGTGCGAACCCCGGCATCATCGAACCGTGCGGCTCGAAAAACGATGTCGTACGTCTGCCACTCCCCCGGCGCGCGGCAGGCGTTTGCCAGCGGCGCGTGCTGGGCGTAGATCGCCCCACATTGACCGTTGGGGTACGTCGAGTTGCGATACGAGTCCAGGATCTGCACTTCATATCGACCCTGGATATAGACCCCGCTGTTGCCGCGGTCTTGTCCTTCGCCGGCGGCGGGCTCCGGTGTGGCGAACTCGATGTGAACCTGAGCGTCCCCGAACGTGTCCGTGCTGAAAATACCCCCGGTGCCGGGTTGGATGGTCATCGCGCCGCCGGGCTTGGCATCGATCGACCACCGCGCCGGTTGGTTCCCTTCGTCACGAAAACGATCCAGTGAGGTGCCATCGAACAGCACCACAGCGTCCGACGGCGGCGGTGTCGGCGCGGCGTCCTTCGAGACCACCCCCGGCGCGACGATCGCGGGTTCCGGCTCTGCAAGGTTCCGATCGTCGCGCGACCGATCGGTACGCCCGACACCACCAGCGACGATCGATAACGCGGCGAGTGCCGACGCCGCGATCAACGCGACGCCCCTCTGGACGCACGATGTGGCGATGCGCGGAAGTGGTGTCATCTGGTCCTCCGAAGGTGCGTTGCGTGTGTATCGAACGTGTATCAAGCCGTGGGGAATCATACAAGAACGACCGCGGATTGTCCGGATGATGTCGCCGGGGTTGCGATGTGATCCGCACGCAATCGACGGTGCAACTCGCAACATATGCTGCTGTTCCAACGAGACGCCGGGCGTGGCGCAAGCCGACTTTGGCGAAATAGAGAAGCATTGAAGAAGTGGATCACACCGAAACTCTTTCTGGATGATGAACGAACAGATTGGTGATTCCGAAGTAGATATGTATGCAGCAATCACAACGCGACCGTGCCCAAACGGGATCAGAAAAGAACCAGTCGGGAATCCGAACAAAGCGTTGAGTGGGGCACGACGTGTGAAGCCGAGATACACGATGGTGACGTGAGCGAGAGCCTGCGATTACCGTTTCAATACAACAAGCCGCGCGTTGCTCAGTGTTGAACATTGACGCGGCCCGTGTCCGAGAGAAAGGAGTTTCCTGGGAGGTCGATCATGAACAACCCACGCAAACAAGTCGATGCGGATCGTTTGTTCCAGGCAGCCGAAGCGGTGATGGTCGCGCTCAGCGAGATCCCTGCCCAGCGAGCCGAGCCGATCACATACGATCGGGACTTTATCGGGACGCCCGATGAGCCCAAAGCATGTTGGGGATTCACGACCGATGAGATCGAAGAAGCCCAGGCGTTCCTTGTTCGGCTCGGATATCTTGCTGTCACGAAAGGCTGAACATCGGGTGGTGGAGGCCGCCGCAAGTGCGGCCTCGGGGCAACAGCCGCTCTCCAGATCGGCCTCGCCTTCCACTCAGTCACGCAGCGTGAATAGGCACCACGCACGCGACCGAACCGCCAATCTCATCCGTTCAGTTCCAGACCCCTCCTGAAGTTTCCCGCTTGAATACACCGAGCCGAAGCCGCTCGGCGTACCAGCACTTCTTCAACTCTGAACCACACGATTCACAACGGCTTCACATGCCACCGACCGGAGCGTCCTGCGACCGGGAGTCGGCGAGTCTGGCGCGTGTTTCCTCCTCCTCGCACGCGCCCCTCGCCGCTCCCTTTCGGAGGACGCTCCGGCGGTCTTTTTTGGAGCCCTCCCCCTTCCCCAGTAGGTCCGGATGTGTGAATTAAAAAACCGACCCTCTCTGGCCGGTTGTGCGTGCCGAATCCCGAACTGCTCGCCTTCTTGGGCGAGGGGAAGATAATCGCCTTGGGCTACCCGAAGACCAGCCACATCGGGTTGTTGATTACCCGCTGCTGTTGGCGCACTTGATCGAGGTAAGCAAGCCGGCACCTGGTTCCAGGCGGCGGTGCGCGGGGTAAGGCGGCAAGATTGCAACAAGGTGCGTGCTCGCTGAGTGCAAGGAAACTCGAACACCACTGGTCAGCGGTCGCGTCCACGGATGCCATCGGTCGTGTGCATAGTTGGTGGGTAGGCGTACTCGTGGCGAGGTGAATCGAATGGGAAATCGCCGTCGCCCATCGAATCGGGTTGTGGAGACCCGAACGGGACACGGGCGGAACTGCCGTCGAGAAAGTTCATTCCGGCAAGGGTGGCGCGTGGCTCGAAAATCTGGAGAGCCGGGTAGGGTTCGAGCATGAGCATTTTGGCGGCCGGGAACAAGGCGTCCGAGAGAGAGTTGGCTCGCAGTTGTGAGATCCCTCGCACTCGGGTTCTCGCGTTCCAATAGTCTGGTGCGCCCACAAATGAGCACGCGTACCAATAGGGAGCGACCTCAATGACGCCATCCGATCCCGCCTGCGCGTGCCCCCCCCTGGGTAGAAGAACGACTCATGGTGATGGTCGCCTTCGTAGTAAGGATCGGCGAGGGCGACGGTCCAATCAAAGTGTGAACTGAAATGCGAAGCCTGGACAGTGAAGCCTCTTGCGGGGTTCGAGACAGGAGTCGTGGGTTGTGACGGATCGGTAAAGAACGGAAGGCGATCCTTCCAGTCCGCGGCATACAACGAAAAGGTAGCCGCGTGTGACTTCAGGAACGCGATTGATTTGGTGTCAAAGTTGGCGGTACGTTGGAAGCCGAGCGTCGGCACGATGATGGCAACAAGAACGGCGATGATGATGATAGAGACAGGGATTTCGATGAGCGTGAACGCAACGGCAGGACGATGCCGGGAAGGAGCAGCGCCAGCAACAGCAGGTTCCGCGGAACGACGCCTTGGGCATACAGGGTCAGGTTCTCGAATGCTCGAATTGTTCCGAAGCAGGCGCAGTTCGGAGGCTCCGCAGCCCATGCTTGCCACGAATATGCCAGCGTGAAGATGGCGAGCAGCATGAACAGGGCGGTCGTGGCGAGTCGCCGGCGAACACCGAGTATCCACCACATCGCCAGGCCGACCTCGGTAGCAGGCACCGCGAACGCGGCGACGCCCAAGACCCAAACTGGCAGAGCGTTCCATGATAGAAGTCCTGAATAAAACTCGCTCAGATCGTAGAACTTCATGACGCCTGAAATCAGAATCAGCAACACCACGGCAGCCGCCGACGCGTGCAGCGCGAATCGAAGAAGCGAGCTCAGTGTTCTATGGCTGCAGCACGTCATTATTTACGGATTTACAACGCACCCAGACTGCCCAGCAAGTTTTTCATTGGTGCATCCGATAGTCAAAAGCCCGCCTCCAACGTACATGCAAACACCATTCTGATCACAATAGCGAACTTCCCATTGGCACTGCGGGGATGGTGTAACCGGGTTGTTGGCGCGGTCGGTGTTTCCGCTCGATGCCGTGAACGCCTGTGTGAAAACGGTGTTGTTCCAGATCAGGTCATCACACGGCACGCCGCCGCACGATCGCTTCTGCGGTCCCCCGGTGATTACGGAGCAGCAGTTTCTCTGCTGTGTGGTGTAACAAGTTGTTCCCCATGCAGCGGCTACGGCTACAAGGCTAGCCGTTCCCGCAAGCATGAATGCAAGTTGGGTCAAGAAACTTGTCTTTCCAACGCTTCCAGAGGCGTTCATATAAACTCCTTAACATGAAGTTTCGCTCGGCGCTCTAGCAGCCCGTTGAAGAACCCGCGCAACCGCCGGGCCGCCATGATGGTACAACATGGCGGCGGGCAGAGGCGGCGGGGGCGGTGGCGGAGATCGTGCGATGGCGTTGGGCAAGCGGGATGGCGAGCGTCAGGATGACAT
>JBGSIF010000357.1:0-5287 GCA_041742635.1 Phycisphaerales bacterium | reverse complement strand
ATGTCATCCTGACGCTCGCCATCCCGCTTGCCCAACGCCATCGCACGATCTCCGCCACCGCCCCCGCCGCCTCTGCCCGCCGCCATGTTGTACCATCATGGCGGCCCGGCGGTTGCGCGGGTTCTTCAACGGGCTGCTAGCCCCACGCCTTCGATGGCGATCCATGTGACGCCCCCGGCGACGATGAGGCCTACTGCCACGCCAAGCCAGCGCCACTCCATCAACCGCGATTGACGATTCGGGGGGCGACCGTCGCTCGAAGCGACGGCCATGATTTCGTCCTGGCGAGCGTCCAGTGCGGTCTCTGCCGCTGGTGTTGCGGGTTTGACTTCGATCACTTTGGGCAACGAAACCGGCATGGTGGGCGCAGTCTGCAAACCAGACTCCTCGTTGTTCTCTCGCCGCTGCGTGGGCGTCGGATTGATCTGGGGGGGTCGCAGCGTGCTGTCTGATTCGAGTGGAAGAGGTCGGTCCAACATTCTGGTTGTTTCCGTTGAAGGAATCGTCATTTGGTGATGGACTTAGCAATGAGCGGAAAGATCAACGGTGCACCGCGGACAAGTAGTGCGAGCGTGGCGACGCGACCGATACGCCCGCCACCGCGCGCCAGAATGGCACCGGCGACGATCCCGCCGGCGGCCCCGAGGGATGCCTTGGCCAACGGGCTCATGGATCGAGCGGCCCGATCGGCGTCTGATGAGTGCGCCCAGTCAAGCAGGCGCTGCTTTGCTTGGGCCGGGGTCAAGGCTTGGCCCTGGATGGCGTGGCCTTGGAGTGAAACATCCATAGTGCGATGACTCCGAGAAAGAGGAAGCCCGCGCCGGTTATGGCGGCGGCGGCGGTGGTGTCGAGCGTGTCTTGCAGCCAGAGGAAGCCAGCGGTGCCGACAAGAAGGATGCCCAGGAGGAGCAGCGTGATTGCGGCGATTAGGAAAGCAAGGGAGACGCCGAGGCCGGCGATCTGGCCGCCGAGCAGGCGTGCTTCGGCGTGAAGGGAGTGACGCAGGGTGCGTCCCTCGGCTTCAAAGAGGTCGGCGACGCGCACGACAAGTTCAGCGATGCGTTTCAGAGTTAGCTCCTCGGACGGATAAAGAACATGCCGAGCAGAAGGCCCGCGCCGACCGCGATACCGATACTGGCAAGAGGGTTGTCAGCGATTTTGTGGCTGAGCGATTGGATGAGTTTTTCGCCGCGCTCTTGCGCGTGGTCGATGGTTTGGGAAGCCTCTTGTTTGGCGGCGGCGACGCCGCTCTTGGCGGAATCGGCGAGATCGTGCCCCAAGGACACGAGGTCGTTCTTGACCTTGACGACATCTTGGCCGACGCCGTGGAGGTCTGTTTTGAAACGTTGGCCTTCGCTGGAAGTGGGGGAGTTGACTTGATCTAATCCTGAGGTCATGAGATGCTCCGAAAGAGGTTGTTAAAGCGTGGAGAGAAGAATCAAACAAGATGAAATGAACGATGGGAGTTTGTCGGCCGGTTCAGTGGCTTATCCGACGGGTTTGACGCGGATTTCGATCATGTCTGTCTGCACTTCACGGCCTTCGGTCATCAGGGATGCTTTGACCGTGTACGTGCCGGGCTGGTCGAACTTCACTCGCGCGATCCGTCCGTCCTGTTCGGTGGTGAGTGTGCCGGCGGTGGAGGTCCACCGCACCTGAGCGTCACGTCCGTAGGTGTCGTTGGTGCGGGCGGTCAGAGTGACGATCTCGCCGGCGGTGATGTCTCGCGTGGACGTTTCAACGTTGATACCGGGAGGATTCGGGACGTCCGAACGACGTTGGTCGTTAGCGCAGGCACCGAGGCCGAGTGCGACAGAAGCGGCGATGGAAAGAGCGAGGGTTCGTTTCAAGTGAGAGTCTCCAAAGGGGAATGTCAGATGTCGGAAAGAAGCAACGAAGCGTCGAAAGAGCCGAGCGATACCGCACCATCGACAGGCGAGGTGTGTCAAGCGGCACGATGTTGAGGCGAGAGCGAAGAAGTGCTAGGCAGACCGGCCTCTGGCGGGGACAACGGCGATCCCAAGTCCGAGAAGGGTCAGAGCGGCTCCACCGACGATGTACCAAGTGGTGGATTCGGTGAAGCGGCCGCGGAAGATGTCGCTAAACTGGTCGGCGAAGGAGTTGGAGGAGTTCATCCCGATGACGAGGAGGATGACGCCGATGACCAGAAGAACGATACCGAGAATGCGCTGCTGATTCATGATGTGTCCCAATCGAGGAGCATGAGGGGCGACGTGATGAGATCGGGCCGAGTGACATCGCACGCGATACGGCGTTCGGGCCGGGCGATCACCGGTCGTAGGAGATGCAGACTTTGAATGAGTCGGCAGGGTCTCAGAACCCGCGGGGTAGAACGCCTAGCAGGAGCAATACGAGCAGAATGAGCAAGATGAACCCAAGCCCGCCTGTAGGGGCGTATCCCCATTTGCGGCTGTAGCCCCAGGTTGGGAGCGCGCCGACGAGCAAGACGACAACAATGATGAGCAGAATGAGACCCATAGTTTGAGATCCTTAGGTAATCCTGCCGCGAGCAAGAACGTTGAGCGAGAGCGGGATCACTTGGCCATTTTGGAGACGAGATCGACGAGTTCCTGATACATCTCGTCGGCGGCGGCCCCGCCGTTGTTCATGGCCGCTTTGTGACACGCCTTGAGGTGGCGAGTGAGAAGGTCTTTGGCGACGGCTTGGAGAGAAGCACGAGCGGCGGTGATCTGGATGATGATGTCGGCGCAGTAGCGGTCTTCGTTGATCATGCGCTCGATGCCCTCGACCTGTCCTTTGGCGCGACGCATCTGAAGGATGTTGGCGGCTTTGGCAGCGGGTTCAACCCCCGCGGCCACTCGGTTGACAGTGACCGTCGAGTCATCGGATGTAGAAGTCGGGCCGGGTGTCAAGAGTGCCTTCGTAGATGTCGAGCGCTTTTTTGTCATGATGAGTTCTAGCATCGCCGTGATGCCATCGCAAATCGATGTGGAAGATTGGCCGGATCAAGACCCCAGCACACATTGCTGCAAGCCGGGGTACTGCGAGAGAGAGAGTTCAGTGTCGGTGTTCCGGGCGAGCACTCTCGCGGTGCGTGGGCGGTGCCACGTTGAGGTCGTGGCGGAAGGGATCAGAACTTGCGGGCCGTCGTAGCGACGGCAGGCTCGGCGGGCTTTTTGACGGTCGGGGTCAGGGTGTGGTCAACGGGTTTTTCGGTGGTTGCCGGCTTGTCGATAGCACCGCCGGCGCCTTCGCTGGTCATGGCGTCGCTGGCCTTGGACTGCGGGGGCTTGGAGTCGTGGGGAGCGGACGACTTGGAATGGCCTTCGCCGTTGGCTTGAGAACGGCTACGCGCATCGACCGCGTGATAGCCGGCGGCTTCGATGGCGGCGCACGCGGCGTCGCACTGGGCGGGCTGGGCACACAGGATCGTGCAACTGCCGACCTTGACTGATTCGGTTGCGACACCGGCCACGCCGTTCAGGGCGGTGCGGACTTTCTGCACGCAAGCGTCGCCGGTCATGCCGTCGATGGTGAGGGTGCGTTTGTTGGAGGAGGGTTCCATGGAGATGGCTTTCGGTGAGGGGTTGCGGGGGGGGGGCCTTGATACCCCGTCGCTGAACAACTATACCCCCGTATGGTATCAAAGCGAGCGGAACGGGCCTGATTGTTGCAGATCGTCCCTGAACAGGGGGGGTGGCAGTGTTCACTGGGTGGCTGTGTTGGCTGCGTGGTTGGCGGGTGCGATTGAAACTCGTCGGCAGTCGCCGTATCTTCCGGGTGCGGAATCGATTCCGAGCGACAGGCGTTTATGCCGAGAGTTGAAATACGTAGCCAGTTGACGCCCCGCTTGTACAGCGGAGCCACACCAGAAGGATCGATCGGGCCA
The DNA here is from genome assembly GCA_041742635.1 of Phycisphaerales bacterium. Classification (GTDB taxonomy): domain Bacteria; phylum Planctomycetota; class Phycisphaerae; order Phycisphaerales; family UBA1924; genus JTS-AC122. Next base: position 1,416 of record JBGSIF010000357.1, on the reverse strand, counting down.
TGCCTCACATCATCGCCGAACCGTGTATCGGAACGAAGGATACCTCGTGCGTCGAGGTGTGCCCGGTGGACTGCATTCACCCGACGAAGAACGAGGCGGCGTTCGAGAAAGACACGCAGTTGTACATCGATCCTGACACCTGCATCGATTGTGGGCTGTGCGTGGATGAATGCCCGGTGAAGGCGATCTTCCCTCAAGAAGACTTGCCGAGCGAGTGGAACAAGTACATTCAGATCAATCTGGACTATTACAAGAAGTAAGGGGGGGGGAGTTGGGAGTTGGCTGGGGAGAGCGGGTCGGGTGTCCGCCGACGGAGATTGAAGACGGGCAGGATATAGGTATACGGTGCTGGGTGTGAGGTGCTAGGCGATATGGGATACCGGATCACGAAGTACCAGCCGACGCCGAACCCGAATGCGATGAAGTGTTTTTTGAGTTCGCCGATCAGTGATGTACCGCGCTCGTTCCGCCGGGCGGCGGAAGCGGGCGATGATGTAGTGGCGACAAAGTTGTTCGGCGTGCCCGGTGTGGCGGGGGTGTTTTTGAACGGGGATTGGATGACGGTGAACAAGGCCGCCGAGGCGGAGTGGGGCGTGGTGAAGAAGGGGATTGAGCGGGTGTTGGGCGAGATTGTGTAGCCCCATCCGGGTAGCCCCACTGTCCGAGTGGGGTTCCGAGTGGCCCGACGGTCCGCGTTGATCTTCGGTGGACGATGGGTGAACGAAATCGATGGCAACACGCGCGTCACCAATAACCAAAGCACGGTGCCGGTCTTCGTCGGCGAAAGATCACCAGATCACATCGGCGATCGAGTCGTGGTTCCGCGCTCATGTTCGTGAGATGCCGTGGCGAGTTGACGCCGGAGCCCAAGCAAAGCAACTCGGCTGGCGACGCGATCCGTATTGGTCGCTCGTGTCCGAAGCGATGCTCCAGCAGACGCAGGTGTCGCGCGTGATGGACAAGTTCGTGGCGTTTGTCGAGCGGTTCCCGACGGTGGAGTCGCTGTCGAACGCGAGCGAGCAAGAAGTACTCTCGATGTGGGCGGGGCTGGGGTATTACCGGCGTGCGAGGAATCTGCACCGTGCGGCGATACAAGTGATGGTCGAGTTTGGGGGGCAGATGCCGCGGGAGGTCGCGCGGCTGTGTGAGTTGCCGGGTGTGGGTGCGTACACGGCGGGGGCGGTGGCGTCGATGGCGGGTGGTGTCAGGGCGCCCTTGGTGGATGGTAATGTGGTGCGGGTGTTGCTGCGGATCGAGGGGCGCGAGGGGCGTGTGGGGGAGAAGCAAACGCTCGACTGGGCGTGGGCGCGGGCGGGTGAGTTGGTCGAGGCGTGCGACGACGCGGGCACGTTCAACGAGGGGCTGATGGAACTCGGCGGGACGGTCTGCGTGCCCGGGCAGCCCCGGTGCGATGAG
>JBGSIF010000356.1:0-4130 GCA_041742635.1 Phycisphaerales bacterium | reverse complement strand
GGTCGCGTTGCTGGACGGGGCGGAAACGTTCACGGCGTACAACTACGACCGCACGGGTGGGGAAGCGCTGGCGCAGTGGGCGATCAACGACTCGGCGGCGGCCTACGCCGCGCAGCCGTATGAAGACCTGTATGTCAATGTCTTCAAGCAACTGTGTTTTCTGGAGATGGGGGATTTGAACAATGCCGCCGCCGAATCGCGGCGTTTGCTGGACAAGTCCAAGTCGCTTGGCGGGTACATGCAGGAATACATCAAGGGGATCGAGCGGAGCGATTCGAGCGGATTCGTCGAACGCGGGTCGGGTACATTTCGGCCGAGCAGCCGACGGCAAGGCGAGTACATCACAAGTTCACTCGGGGCGTACCTCGCGGCACTCATCGCGGCAAAGAACGGCAACACCGCTGGACAAGACGAAGCCGCGACGAGGCTGCGTCAGGCGATCGGGGAGCAGCGCGAGTTCATCGGTTCCATCCGCCCCGGTGCGTTCGAGGGCGTGGGGTCGATCGACGCGGGGTCGTTCGATGTAGTCGTCGTCGCGTTCAGCGGGCGTGGGCCGGTGAAGGAATCTCGGCAAGTAGACGCTCCATTTGGGCAAGGGCAACGAACAGAGATCCCCTTCCCGATGATGCCACCGGGGCCGTCTTCTCGCGTACGAAGCGCCCGCGTCGAGTTCTCAACGGGCGAACGAACGGAACTGGACGTGGTAGAAGACCTTGGGGCGGTCGTCGCGGAAAACTTCGCGCGGACCGAGTCGGCGATCTACACGCGCACGATCGCGCGAATAGCCATCAAAGCCGGGATCGTCGCCGGTGCGGCATACGGCGTCCACACCGCCTCACGGAAAAACACCGACCTCACCGCGCTCACCGTCTTTGCCGGGCTGGCGTACATCTGGCTGACTGAACGTGCGGACCTGCGGTCGTGGGTCATGCTGCCTGGGCAGGCGTGGGTCGCTGCCGTCAAGGCACCCGCCGGAGCCGAACAGGCTAGGATCGTCTATACGCTTGCTGGGGGGCGTGAAAGCGCGACGGCATGGCGTCCGATTCGTGTCACAAACGATGCTCCGGCGACGGTCATCACGCATATCCCCGACTGATCGATCCACGACTGACCGAAGCACAACCCTAACGCCGGCACCAAGGCGTGCGCGAACCAAACAACACTTCTCTCCGGAGTTTCACGCATGAAAAATGTTCAGAAGTTGCTCGCCGCTTCGCTGCTCGCAGGCATAGTGGGCACGTCGATCACACTCACCGCGGGCTGTGCCAACGGCGGCGGTCGCCCCGTCTCGCCCGAAGCGTACCGCTATCTCTCCTTTACCGACGTGAAGCGAGCCATTCAAGTGGCCAGTGCCGATGGGCTTGCCCGTCCGTGGCGAGAGAACTATCGCGCCGCCGCGGGTCGAGAGCCAAACGTCCTGCTCTTCCGTATCAAGAACAACTCCGATGCACGCGATATCACCGAGACAATGCTCGGGAACCAGATCGAAGAAGAGTTCCTCAACTCCGGCGTCGGCGTCCTCACCGAACGCAGCGAGATCGTTCAATCCGCGCGCGACACCCGTCGAAACGACGAATACACCGATCCGGACTTCCTTAAGAAACTCAAGTCCGAACAGATCGCCGATTTTTACCTCACATTCACACTCGATGGGATGCGCGACGGCGGCGAGAAGGGGTACCAAATCTCGTTCGAACTCATCAGCCTGGATACCACCCGGAAAGTGTGGATTAAAACCTACGACATCCTCAAATAATCCCGCCGGTCAATCTTTGGACGTAGCCGGTGTTGGATGTTCGGTCGGAACTTCCGGAAACCTGTTTGTTTGATGCCCAGCGCGGCAATCGAGTCACGCAGAGATAGACCCAGCGGTACTTCACCGACGTACTATCCGTTGTCTAAGGTGGGCATTGAAAGGGGTTTCACGATGTTCGCAAACCGTTCTATGCTGGGTCGGCGTGCTCGGGTTGGGATTCTGCTGCTTGCGATTGGCACATGCCTGCCGTCGGGCGTGCTCGCTCAGAACACGCCACTGGATCGTCGTACAGACGGTTCGGGACAAGTGACGACTCCAGCGGCTCGTCAGCGGAGTTCGTTCTTCCCCAAGATCAAACTCGGTGGCGTGAAATCAAAGGCACCGCGTCCGATTGGATCGATCAAGGGGACGCTCCTTCCGCCGGTGCCGCCCAAGGTTGTGGCACCGAAGCCGCCGAGCGTGAGACATCGTCAGGATTCTGATGATCGGGGCAACGATCGTCCGGATAGCCGAGGACGCTCGGGAACGAGAGAAGCAGGCGGGCACGACGACGATCGATTCCGGCTGCGAGCGCACATCGGGTCGCCCGGTGTGCCATATTACTACGGTTCTACGTACGGATACGGTCGCTATGGATATGGGCCGGCATACGGCCGGTATGGGTATCCAAACTCGTATTACTATGATCGGTACCAGTATCCGCCGTCGTATGTCATTGGGTATTCGCACCCGAACCCGTATCCGCAACAGCCAGCGAACGGGGCGAACAGCGTGCCCGTGGTGACGGAGCGTGAACTGACCCGGCTCGAACAGGCGGACCAAGCCCTGCGAGAAGGCCGTTCGGCGGATGCGACGCAGATCTACCGGGAACACTTGAAACACTCGCCGGAAGATGCACAAGCGATGCGCTCGCTCGCGCTGGCACTGATCCGCGACAAAGACATTAGGGAAGCGTTCGCAGTGATGCAGTTCGCCTACGAGCGGCACCCAGAACTGGCGAGCAAGCCGATCCGTCCGCAGGATGTGCCCAGCGGGAAGCGAGGGCTGCGTTCGATGCTGCTCTCGGTGGTGCCGCTCGCCAACCGAACGAAGGGTGCTTCGGGATACCTGACGGAAGTGGTGATCATGCAGGCCGAAGGGCGGCTGGATCATGCGCGACGGCTGCTGAAACGGGCGCGTGAAGCCGGCTTGAATGAAGCCGCGGCGAATGAACTCGAACGCGCACTGAATCCTTGACGCACGCCGCTCGTTTGATCTATTAGTCGATAGCCGAGTGAGTCAGGGTTGCCCATCGGCGGGCGAGTTCGGTCACGCCCGCGTGGACGGCGTCCGTACTGATAGCCCACATAATTGGCTCATCCGTAGTCGACGCGCCGGCGGGCTTGCTGATCCAAAGCACTATTGCCGGTTCTGCAAGGTTGCTGGCCCAATCCACGATCGCGCCGCGGGCCTCGGTCGATCGAAACAGGCGGGTACCGATCGTTGATCGCACGTCGGCGACGACCGCGATGTTGCTCTCGGAGAGAGTGGCGGCGGATGCTGACTCGCCCATCAGGAGGAAGCCGGCGTCGCTGAGTTTGGTCAGGTTATCGCGGAGGCGACTCTGGGTCGGGACGTCGTACTGGCTCCAGTTGCACAGAACGATAACGGCGGTATGGTGATCGGCGGGCACGGCGTACTGCGAACGATGATCGCTGGCTGGAACAATGATCGACGGGCCGGCAGCGCCGGGGAGTTCGACGACGTGCGTGGGGAGATCCGTGGGAATTGGTAACTGGATCGACGGAGCCGAGTGGTTGAGCGAAAGGCTCGGCGGCGGGTTCATGACAGAACGTGACCGCGATAGGAACGCCATGGCAAACACGGCTGCGCCAAGACCGAACACGAGCAGCGCGACCAATACGCCGACGTTGAGACCAGAAGCGTGGTTGCGGTTTCGTTGCTGGATTTTGGCGCGGATGCGCTCTTGCGCAACTCGGGCACGGTCCTGGGCACGGCGGAGTTGCTCGGCGGCGGGGGCCGTCTTCGGGGCATAGCCGACGGTGTTGGCCCGTTGATCGATCGGGGGTGCCGCGGGCGGGGTTGGCGTGGGATTCCATGCCGCGGGCTGTGCGGGTGCCGCGGCTGCCAGCCCACGACCCATCTGAACCTGCCATACAAACGGTGAGGGCTTCGGGATGCTCTGGGCGGGTGCTTCATCGACCACATACGTGCCGCGCCACCAACTTGTGACTCGGAGTTTGGGTCGGATGCGTCCGGTGGGGGAAGGGCCGCGCGGCGCACCCAGCGCTTCGCCAACGGCCGCGGGTTCGTGCCACTGTGTACCGGCCCAATCGTGATGCGGCGAAGGCGGGCGCGGCGAACCGAACGGCGG
>JBGSIF010000355.1:0-9914 GCA_041742635.1 Phycisphaerales bacterium | reverse complement strand
CACAGTGGGGGCGGGCACAGCGGGGGCGGGCACAGCAGGTTCGGGTGTTGCCGGGGCTGGTGTGGGTGGAGTTGAAGGGGTCGAAGACGATGGTGCCGGCACTGGCGGCGCGGCAGCCGGTTCCGGCAACGGGCTTCGGCGCAGCCGATCCAGTTCGTCCGGCGGAACCTCGTTCATATTCGTCGTCCGCAGCGCTTGAAGCACGCGCACATACGCCACGATCGCCCACGCATCGTGCTCGTCGACCGCGTGTGAATATGACGGCATCAACTGCTTGTCCGCAGGGGCCGTCTCCGTCGCGGTGATCCGATACTGACCATCGAGTACGCGCTGCCCGTTGCGGTCCCACACCCCGTTGCGAGCGGTGTAAAAAAGGTACCCGTCCTTGCCGGTACGCTCTGTACGGTCGATGAACTTGGCATCGTGGAAGTTGCCTACTGCACCGGCCCATCGCACGCCGACTTCGCCCTTGCCGTCGCCGTGGTCGCCGTGGCACGCCGCACAGTAGATCGTAAACCGCTCGCGCCCGCGCTCGATCAAGCCGCGCAGCGCGTCCTCGGCATTCTTGGGATCGCTCGGCCAACCCGGGATCGACGCAAACGGGATCGAATCCACAAACTTCGGCTCGCCGCTGGGCAACACGCCTTCGGTCCCGTAGTAAAACTTCTCGTTGTCCTTCAAGTACGATCCGCGGCGTGAGTCCGTCGCGTTGCTCACCACGCCGAATCCGACGGTGTGCTCGACGCGCGGACGCATCGTGCGACCGTCCGCGAAGAAATCGCTCGCCGTCTGCGGCTTCCACTTCGGCGAGTCGTCCATGTCCGGCAAAATCTGTCGCGGCCTGGAATCCGTGCGCTCGCCCCGACAACCCGCAAGCCCAAGCCCTGTTGCGAGCAGCGCCGCCGCGAGCGACGTGCGTGCCAGCACGTTCGCGCCCGTCCGGATGGTGTGTTGATGAATAGTCATGTGACTTCGTAACTCTGTAACTGGTTGCCGACCTACATAACCCAACGCTCTGACTTCCTGACTCCCCCCACTCCCTCACTCCATCATTCCCTCACTACCCCACTTACTCCGCAACAAGATCTATGTACGTCGCCCCGGCGTTCTGGAACATGCTCCGCAGGTTTGCCGGGTCGAACTTCTCGTCGTTCGCCTCGATGCAGATGAAGAAGCGATCATCGCTGGCCCGCAGGAAGCGTTCTTTCTTCAGCAGCGGATGATGAAACCGAGGGAGCGCGTTGAAGACGAGCATCCCGAAGAGCGCGGAGAACGCCGTGCCCAGCACGCCGAACTCGAACGTGATCGGCACGAACGCCTCCCACGCATCGTTTGGCTTCCCCTGCACCGTCAATGGATAGACATTGTCAGAGATGTACAACTGGAACAGGTACCCCAGCCCGGCCATCCCGAACGCCGCGACCGCCACGAGCAGCGGCAGCCCGGTTCGCTTCAGCCCCATCGCTTCGTCCATCCCGTGGACCGGGAAGGGTGAGTACACGTCCCATTTTTTGTACTCGCCGTCGCGCACCTTCTCGGCCGCGTGCGACAGCACGGCGGGGTTCGGGAACTCGGCGACAATCCCGAACACACGCTCGCCGGATTCGGTCTTGAAGACCTTGTGGCTCTTTTTCTTTAGCATGAATCAGTGCCCGCCTTTCTGGGTAGCCCCACTCTCCGAGTGGGGTCCGGTCCCACCACTCTCCGAGTGGTGTCCGTGCCCGTACATCGGGTGATGCGGGTTCGCCTGCGGCATCACGTTCTTCACTTCGCTCATCGCAAACACCGGCAAGAACCGCAGGAACAACAAGAACAGCGTCGTGAAAATCCCCAGCGTCCCGACGAACGTCAAGATATCCACCGCCGTCGGGAAGAACATCCCCCACGCCCCAGGCAAGAACGTCCGGTGCAGCGACGTCACGATGATCACGAACCGCTCGAACCACATCCCCACCGTCACAAACGCGCTGACCACGAAGATCCACAGCGCGCTCTTGCGGGCGAACTTGAACCAGAACAGTTGCGGGCTCACCACGTTGCAGAAGATCATCGTCCAGTACGCCCACCAGTACGGGCCGAACGCTCGGTTGGTGAACGCGAACAACTCGTACTCGTTCCCCGAGTACCACGCGATGAAGAACTCCATCGAGTACGCAAACCCGACCATCGACCCCGTCACCGTGATGATCTTGGCCATGTTCTCCAGGTGGCGCGCGGTGATGAGGTTCTTCATGTACGGGAACAACTCCCGCGACGGGATCATCAGCATCAGCACCATCGCAAACCCGCCGAAGATCGCACCCGCCACGAAGTATGGCGGGAAGATCGTCGTGTGCCACCCCGGCAGCACCGACGTCGCAAAGTCCGTCGACACGATCGAGTGAACCGACAACACCAGCGGCGTCGAGATCCCCGCCAGCAGCATGTACGCCTTCTCATACCGGTGCCAGTGCCGATGGCTGAACCGCCAGCCCATCGACAGCAGCCCGTACACCACCGCCCGCACCGCCGCGACGCGGATCTGCACGAACGGCAGCACCGTCTTGCTGTTCGGATTCTTGATCAGGTCCAGCGCGGCCCGGTCTCGCAGCGTCGCAAAGTCCGGGATCATCCCCATGTACCAGAAGAGCAGCGACACGGTGCCGTACGTCGATACCGCGAACAAGTCCCACAGCAGCGGCGAGCGGAAGTTCGGCCAGATGCCGTTGGCGTTCGGGATCGGGAACATCATCCACGCCATCCACGCACGCCCTACGTGAATACCGGGGTACGTCGCGGCGCACACGACCGCGAAGATCGTCATCGCCTCCGCCGCTCGGTTGATGCTCGTGCGCCACTTCTGCTTCAGTAGGCACAGGATCGCCGAGATCAGCGTCCCGGCGTGCCCGATACCGATCCAGAAGACGAAGTTCGTGATGTCCCACGCCCAGTCGACGCGGTTGTTCAGACCCCACACGCCCACGCCCGTGATGATCAGGTACAGGATCATGAACGTGCCCAGCCCGGCCACGCTCGACGTGAACCCAAACACCGGCAGCCACCATTTGCCCGGTTTGTTCTCCGCGTACCCGCACACCGCGTTCGTCACGTCGTGGAACGACAGCCCGCCCGTCACGAGCGGTGCCCGCACCGACGGATCGTCGATGATCGTCCCGTCGATCGTGACCGGATCGCGGCGCATCTCGGGCGGGGGCATCCCCGACCCGGTCAGCCGACCCGCCATGATTTCATCTGGATGAATCGCGCTCATGCGTGAACTCCGGCGCCCGGACCAAGCACGGTCAGGCTGAGTTTGTGTCCTGTATCTTGTTGCATCCGTTCCTTCCCGCCCCGTGTGTGATCGTGGTCATGGTCGTGCCCATGATCGTGATCGTGATCGTGGTCGTGTTCATGCCCCAGCGGGTTATCCACCGGCACGCGGATCTCCGGGTTTGGGTTCAGCACGCTGACCATGTGCGTCGTGCGCGGCCGGGTGTTCAAGAACCCCAGCAGCATGTACGACCGCCCGTGCTCTCGCATATTGTGGACGAGGCTGCCCTTGCGCTTCCCGCCGGGGAACGCCGGGTCGTCGTCGTACATCGTTTCCGTATCGAGAATATCCCCGAACGTGATCGCGCCCGTGGGGCACGCCTGCTGACACGCGGTCTGGAAGAACCCGTCCGGGATCGGCGTGCTCCCCGCCGTCGTCAGGTCCGTCAACTTCATCTCGATCCGCGCTTCGTTCACGCGCTGCACGCAGTACGAGCACTTCTCCATCACGCCCCGGCTGCGCACCGTGACATTCGGGTTCATCTGCATCTTCGTGATTTCATCGAGCCGATCGCGCAGGCGCGGCGGGATCAGGTTCACGTTCTTCGGCCCGCCGTCGGGGAGCGCGTCCTTCAGTTTGTGGTCCCCGTTGAACTTCGCCACCCCGAAGTCGAAGAAGTTGAACCGCCGCACTTTGTACGGGCAGTTGTTGGCGCAGTACCGCGTGCCGATGCACCGGTTGTACGCCATGTAGTTCATCCCTTCCGGCCCGTGGACCGTCGCGTTCACCGGGCACACCGTCTCGCACGGCGCGTTTTCGCAATGCACGCACGCCACCGGCTGGAACGACACGCTGATCGCATCGTCCGACGGGTCGGCCTCTTTCGCCGCCCGGTTCGCGTCCGTCACGAAGTACCGGTCCACCCGGATCCAGTGCATCTCGCGGTGCTTGTTCACCTCGATCTTGCCGACCACCGGGATGTTGTTCTCCGCCTGGCACGCGATCGTGCACACATCGCACCCGATGCACGTCGTCAGGTCGATCGTCATCCCCCACTGCGGCCCCTTGCTGTACACCGATCCCGGTGCCGGATCGCCCTTCGAGTTGTTGTACGGGTTCTTATAAATCGACAGGTTCGACGGCGTGTGCGACAACTCACCGAGTTGCTCGGCGAAGTTCAGCGTCACCTCATTCCCGTACGGATCATTCTTGTGCAGGTCTTCGTGCCCGTGGTTCTTCCACGCGGCCAAGTCCACCTCGCGCACCAGCGCACGTCCTTGCATCGACCCGTGCTGCTGCGTGGACGACACGTTGTACCACCGGCTGCCCGCCGTCGTCGCGGCGATCGTCGCACCCGACGCGACCCGCCGGCTCGCCGACCCGCGCAGCCGGTACGTATTGAACCCCACGCCCTTGCCTACGCGCCCGCACACCTCTCGCCCGTACCCGAGCGGCAGCACGATCGTGTTGTCCGCAACGCCGGGCATCGTCCACGCGGCGATCTGCATCATTTGTTCGCCGATCGTGATCGTCACCATCCGCCCGCCGCGCTTCTCTTTGGTTTCGCGCTGCTGCTCGATTCCCATCGCCTTGGCCGTCCGGGGCGAAACATACGCGACGTTGTCCCACACGATCTTGCTGATCGGGTCGGGGATCTCCTGCACCCACGCGACGTTGGCGTACCGCCCGTCGGCCACATGCCCGACGCTGAACACCACATCCATCGCGCCACTATTCGGCCCGGTCGTCAGCGAGAACCCGGCGAGCGCTTGCGCCGCTTTGGTTCCGATGTCCGTGCCGACATCCGCCGCCGCTCCGCCCGTCCCCGCGAGCACGCCGTCGTGCAGCGCACGCCGCCACGCCTTCTCAAACCCCCCCGTGCCCCCGGCCCCAACCTTCTTCTCCCAAGCCCCGCGCACCAGGTCGTACCCCTTCCACTTCTCCTCGCCCGCGAGCATCGCCAGGACTTCGATATCGCTCTTGCCGTCGTACAGCGGCGCGATCAACGGCTGGATCGGCGCGATCGTGCCGTCATATGCCTCGGTATCCCCCCACGCTTCGAGGAAGTGTGCCCCGTTCAGCCGCCAGTTCGACGCCATCACCGTTTCGTTGGTATCCACGCTCAGCGTGATCCGCATCGGCACCTTGGCGAACACCTCGGCGAAGTTCAGTTCCGCCGGTGCGTCATACACCGGGTTCACGTTCAGGCACACCAGTGTATTGATCGCCTTGGCGTTGATCGCGTCGGTCAGTTCACGCATCCCGCCGACGCTCGATGCCGCCTCGTCTTCACCCATCGCCAAGTACGACACTGTCTTGCCCACGTTTCCGAGCGCATCGTTGATCGCGTGTACCAACGCCTGCACCGGCGCGGGGAGCGACGCACCCGGCATCACCGCCGACTTGCCGAGATTCTCACCCGCCAGGTCGCTCGCCAGCGCCTTCACCCACTTCTCAACCTTCGCATCGAGCGTCAGCCCTTGCGGCGTGTTGATATTCGCCAACGCCTGTGTCAACGCATTCGACTTCTTCACCCCGTCCTTGCTCAGCACTTCTTTCGCCAGCGCGACGACGACCGCCGGGATGACCGACGGCGCGAGTTGCAGCCGATGGTCCGCCTTGCCGCCCGTGATGGTGAACGCCGACTCGACCGCGTACAGCCGGTTCATGTCGGCCTTGGTCGTCAGCGCCCGCCGCCCCGCCGCGTACTGCCGCGCGTACACCAGGCTCATCGGCTCATGGTGCAAAAAGTCCCGGTCCAGCGCGACGATCACGCTCGCCTTGTCCAGCGAGTAGATCTCCCGCATCGGCTTCCCGAACGCCATCGCCGACCCGCGCACAACATCGTCGCTCTGCAGCGCGTCATACGACACCCACTTCGCTTCGGGCCACTTCTTCAGGATCCGCGTCCGCAGCGCATCGCGCGTGGGGCTCCCCTTCTTCTCGACGATGAACGCCAACCCCTGCCCGGTCGTTCCTTCGAACTTGGCGAAGTGCTGCTTCGTCCACGCCTGCACATCGTCCCACGAACGGGCCGATCCGTCCACATCGCTGAACACGGGGTCGGTCAGCCGATCCGGGTCGTACATCTGCAGCAACCCCGCCTGCGCCCACAGGCTCGACCGCCCGCGGTTGATCGAGTGCAGCGGATTACCCTCGATCTTCGTCGGGCGCCCTTCGTGCGACTCAACCAAAATCCCCTCGGCCCCGCCGCCCGGCAGCGGAAAACTGCTCGCAAAGAACATCGCCTTGCCGGGGATCGTCTCCTCGGGCGTGCGCTGCGAATACGGCATGATCGCGTGCTCGGGCCGCCGACAGCCGGGGATCGTCAGCGCACCCGCGAGCGCGACCGACGCGCCCATGATCTTCATGAACGAACGCCGCGACCCTTTCATCAGTTCCGACGCGCCCGCCGGGAACTCGCGCTCCAGCCAGTCGCGGAACTCGGGCTTGTCCAGCGCATCCTCGACGCTCCGCCAATACGCACGCCCGCTCCCCGCCACCCCCACTATCGCGTGCGGCGTCCGCTCCGAATGCTTCGGACGGGCTTTGGTCGAATCCTTCTTCCCCGTCGTCGACGGGCATTGATCGATCTGGCTCATATGTGTCTCGTTCTTCGTGCCACGACCTTGCGGAGTCTTCGGAGCAAGGTCGTGTCTTCGTTCCGACCTTACGCGCTTGCCTCAACCATCAACCGAACCACGACCTTCACGCCGAAGACGGCGTGAAGGTCGTGCCACTCAATAGTGACACGCCCCGCAGTTCTGTGGCAGGATGTGCAGCGACTTGGCTTTCAACTCATTCAGCAGCGCGGCCCCGCCCGGCGAGCCCGCCTTCGTCACCGACGCCGACGTCGCCACGTTCCCGTTCCGCAACTGCTCCTCCACCCAGAACAGGTCCGTCACCTTGTCCGTCGGCACCAGGTGCGGCTCCGGATTCCGGTGACAATCCAAACACCACCCCATGCTCAGCGACTGCGTCTGATGCACCACCGGCATCCGCGCGATCTGCCCGTGGCACGAAAAACAACTCACCCCCGCGTTCACATGCGCGTTGTGCGGAAAGTTCCGCACGTAGTCCGGCAGTTTGTGAACCCGCCGCCAGACGATCGACACGTCCTTCTCGTATGCGTCGCGGACGAACCACACCTTTTCATCCGGTGCGAACTGCGAACTCACATGGTCCGGCGCGTGACAGCCGTAGCACGTCGAAACCGACGGGATATTCGCTTCCGGCGACTTTTCAACGTTCGAGTGGCAATACCGGCAATCCATCCCCAGTTTGCCCGCATGGACCAGGTGGCTGAAGCCGGGATAGTCCGTGCCCGCGACGGTGCCTTGCTTCAAGCCGGTGCCGGGCTTCTCCCGTTCCTGTTTGATCATCTGCTGCTGGTATTCAACAGTCATCAATGGCTGGGACGGCATGTACCCCACCTCCCAGAACTTGGGGGTGAAGTAATACCACACAAAGCCCACAATCGCCGTCACCTTCACCGCGCCGAGCACAACGCCGATCGTCGGAAGATGATTAGTCCACTTCGGGAAGATGGTCGACACGATCTGTTCCCTCGAAAAAGGCCGTTTCTCTGCGTTTGTCTGCCCAAACGGGCATCATAACCACACATTGTTGTCTTATGTTTGCCAACGGCAATCCCGGGCGACCCGAGTACGACCATTGTGCGAATCCAGGCAGTTCGCGGCACAGACTTTCCGCCAGATGAAAAGAAATGCTGTTGAACCGGAATTTGCCCGTTTCATGCCTATGCTGTCAAGCACAAAAACGATCAAAAACCAAATGAGATTCAGTCTCATGCAAAGACGATACCGCACTCTTCTTTGATCGATCCGGAGATTCACCATGCGACTCATCGGTCCGGCACTGACCAACGGCTTCACAATGGCTGGGGTGATGTGGTGTGTCTGGTTCCTGATGCACTTGCCGGGGACGCAGCCCGCGCCCGCCGTCCAAGGATCTTTTATTCTCGCTGGGATGGTCTGTTCAGGCATCTTCGCGGGTCGATGGATCACCAAAGGAGTGTTTTCGCTGGTTGTGGGGGCTGCAGCCGGGCTCGTTTGTGGTTGCGTCAACCTGCTTTGGGTGCTGTCCTATCTCACGTCCGCTCCCGACGGCAACTCCGCCGCACTCGACGCGGCGGCCCAAACCGCCCTGCACCCCTCGACAGCCCTCTTTATCATGGGTTTTCTTGGAATGAGCGTGGGTATCGGTGCCTTGACCACATTCCTCGGGGCGAATCTCCTTCCCAAGCCGAAACACAGTGCCGAACCAATCGACTGGCACGCGAAGTTCGCCGTGGTCGCGGCGGTACTCATTCTGCCGCTACTGCTGATCGGTGCACTGGTGACGAGTACCGGATCCGGGCTTGCGGTGCCGGATTGGCCGGGAACCTACGGCGCCAACATGATTATGTACCCAATCGGGCTGATGACCCGCCCCCGGATTGTGATCGAACACGGGCACCGGCTATTCGGAATGCTCATCGGCCTGACGACCACGGTGCTGATGCTTCAATCAGTTTTGGGGCACCGGCCGGTATGGCTGAAGTACTGGGCGGTAGCGTTATTCGTGCTGGTCATTTTTCAGGGTTATCTGGGCGGTCTGCGGGTCAACGAGAAGAGCCAATGGCTCGCGGTGTTTCACGGCGTCGTCGCACAGGCGTTCTTTGCGCTCTCGGTCGGCTACGCCGTATGCGTATCCCCGCTGTTTGGGAGCTTGGGGACCAGAGGTCATCTCGGGACGGGATTCGCCAGACCGATCTTAGAAGAAGTGCTCGGGACTTCGGCAGAGGCGTCTCGACAAGGCAGACGGCTGAAGATCTTTGCCGCCGCGACGACGCATTCGCTGGTGCTTCAGTTGATCTTTGGGGCCATGTATCGGCACGTCCGGGTAGCGCACGCGCTCTGGGCGCACATCGGGTTTTCGATCGTCGTGGTTGTGGCAGCCTGCGCGACGGGGTTCATCGCGGTACGGTTGAGTCAAGAAGCCGTCAGTACACGGCTTCGTGGAGTGCTACGGCGGCTCGGATCCGGCCTTGTTGCGGTAGTCTTTATGCAGTTTGTGCTAGGCTGGGCGGCTTTCTGGGTCGTGCAGACCACCGAGCGGACGGTTACACCTGCCGAAGAAGCGACCACCGCGCCGCAGGTAGCCACGCACGCCGCGATAATTCCGACACTGCACCAAGCCAACGGAGCCGCTCTGCTCGCGGTAGCGACGATGACGTACGTTTGGTCGATTCGGCTCCGGAAGTTGCGGGTTGGGTGAATCTGGAGGGGATAGGGGGAACAGGGGCGGAACCGGCGGCATAACCGTCAGACTCGGGCCGGAAGTACGCGGGATCGTGACCGACACCCGCAAGACGCACGCTTAGAACGTCGAAAAAGAGAAGCATGTCCGCATGGAAGCGGCGTGTGGAAGTCGTTACGTGTCCATGGGCGTGAGCCGTGCGCGAGAACGACCGTTCACGGAGGATGGACATGAGCGGTTCTGAGCGAGCATTTGATAAAGTGAAATCGATCCTTGGTAAGTTGGATCGGAACATCGACGCCGCTCGTGAGCGGCGACTTCAAGGGACACGGGTGCCGCCACCGAAACCGGCGGCACTGACACCGCCGGCGGTTGCATTGCCGGTACCGGCGGCGACGATGAT
>JBGSIF010000354.1:0-3461 GCA_041742635.1 Phycisphaerales bacterium | reverse complement strand
CGCCTACATCCGTACCGCTAGCAGCCCAGACTTTGCGCTCCAGCAGTTCACCGTCGCCGCCTGGCTCCGCCCCACCGGGCCGGGCGAACGGGGCGGCGGCACCCTCCTCTCCGGCGGACAGCGCCCCGGTGTGGGCAACTTCCTCTGCTCTTGGTGGACCGGTTGGGACGCTTCCACAGGCCGCGTCATCGCTATGGTCGTTCACGACTACAACACCAGCGGCCGCGTCATCACCTCGCTCACTCCCATCCCCCTCGGCCAAGTCGGTCACGCCGCACTCTCCTTCGACGGTGTCACCCTCCGCCTGTACATCAACGGCGTCCTCGACCAATCCACACCCTTCGGATTCACCGGCGTGGACTACGACTTCACTCCCACTGTGGCCATCGGCGGCTTCCTCGACGACGACATCTATACCTACAACCGCTTCGATGGCCAACTCGACGACGCTGCCATCTGGAACCGTCCGCTCTCCGCGACCGAGATCGCCTCCATCGCCGCCTGCCATCCAATCATCCCCTCCACGGGCCTCGTCGCGTTCTACCCCTTTACCGATCAACAACTCTCCGACGCCTCCGGCGGCGGGCATCTCGCCGTGCCGTCCGGCCCCATCGCCTTCGCCCCTCAGACCGCCGGGCAACTCGACACCTGCTGCCCCGCCGACTTCAACAACGACGGCTTCGTCAACTCCGCCGACTTCTTCGACTTCCTCTCACCCTTCTTCCAGAACGACCCCGCCGCCGACTTCAACGCCGACGGGTCCGTCAACTCACAGGACTTCTTCGACTTCATCACCGCGCTGTTTGATGGGTGTGATTGAGTCGGGGAAGGGATCGAGGGACGAGGGATCAAGGGATCGAGTAAGACACGAACAGCAGACGAGGTGCTTTCAGGACACAGGACCGGCTCAAACGCGGCCCGGTGTCGTGATGTCCTAATGTCCTGTGCCAAAGTCACGCCTCACGCCCCCTCCCCCCCAGTCCCCAGTCCCATCCACCCCCCATGCCCCATTGCCGCGTCAACTCCTCCCTGACCCGCACCGAGATCGACGGCGTCGCCTTTCCCCTGGGCGCATACCCCGTCGAGGAGATGTCCCCGCGCACCGGGTACACCCTCACGTTCGAGCCTGCCGACGGCGACGACGAAGAGGGCGACTGGGAAGAATGGCCCGACCGCTATGTCTTCGACATCTTCATCTCCGCCACCCGCGTCGAATCCCTCTGCCGATCGCTGTTTGCCATGCTCCCGGGTCGTTTTTACCCGATCTTGGATGTCTTGGGGCACGACGAGTACCGCGAGGTGGATCCCTACGTCGCGTACGAACTGATCTCGCAGGAGCGGTTCCACGACGCCATCCGGCGTTACCGCGGGTTCTTCTACGAAGACGGGCTTGTCGGCTTCGGCGCGATGAGCGAAGAACCATTTGTGTATATCTTCGTCGATGAACACAAGATCGTGACCGTTCGCGTGCAATCCGACCTCCGCGAACGGCTCGAACGGCTGCTTTCTGCGTTTGACCTGACCGAAGTGGACGAAATCGCCGGTGCCGACGCCGCCACGCACGAGCATCGGGCCGTTCTGGACGCCCCGGAGGACGAACTCGACCTCCTCGCCGCCGAGGATATTGTCGAAGAACTCCGGAATGACTGGGGGTTGGTCCTGAATATCGACCCGGAAACCAATGTTGACGACGAAGGTGAAGACCTGGGCATGACCGCGTGGCGATGCCTCGCCAGGCACGAAATATCCCCCAGTTCGCCGATTGTCCTCTCCGCGGACGAGCCTTCCGCAACCGACGACCCCGCTTCGCACTCCACACCCCCCGCTTCCTCCAATACTCCCGCCCCCCTCCCCCCCCCGATCAAGTCGCGCTTTGCCGAGGTCATACTGACCGCCGATTCAATCACCTCTGCCGAACGCCTTCTCTGGGAAGGGATGGAGCAACTCACCGGCAAGCCCGACGATGCGAACGATTCGGTCAATATTGCCGTTGCTCTGGACCGGATCCGCCCTGAATCGCTCCAAGAACTCCTCCACCAACTCCCGGCGGGCGACCTCATGAAAGACGCTACGGTCGATTTTTCGGATTCCAAAGTCTTGTTCGCGCGATGGATTGAATAGGAATCACCATCAATATGGCGCTGCCGAAGGGTGAAATCGTCTGATTTCAACCTCTTTTCACGGGCTATCCACAAGTTCTTCCACGTTGAAGCCCGTTTCCCAAATACCGCAGATCCAGACGGTTGGGGAAGAGAGCCACTTGCTTTCGGGGACGATCCCGATTATCTTCCCCGCTCTGGCGAACGCCCCGAAGGTGCCCCGCGCCCAAAGGATCGCCGGAGATCAGTGTTGTTCTGCGCGCGGACCCATGGTCACTCGCAGCACTCTTTTCGTCACTCACATCGCTCGGGATCGCGTCCTAGCGTCTGTTTGCAACGGTTTTCACCTCCGATTCACTCGCTACGGTTCACCTGCTGCTACGCCCGATCTACAGACTGACAAAGACCCGGTAGTCCATGTCGGCGGTCAACCGGAACCGAACCCAGACCCATTGCGAAACGACTCCACCTGATTCCTACTTTTTACTCCCAAATGAACGCTCCGATCGCCGATTTGCTCCCGAGATCTTGTTGGTTTTGAACTTTGTGGGAAAGATTTAGGGAAATTGAACCCTCCCCCCCACACCCGGCCCACTCAATCCTCCCAATACGCGAAGGCGACCACGATGAAATGGTTTACCACGACAGCGGCTCTCTCTTTGGTTCCATTCGCACTGTGCCCCGCCGCGCTGGCTCAGGTCGCGGGAACGACCGGCGGTCTCACGACAGACCCGGCCCAGGCTGCCCGTGCTGACTCTCCGACCCAGGCCGTCCTGTCGCGGGTCGAGGCGCTCGTCAAGAACGGAAAACTGATCGCGGCTCGTGAAACACTCAGCCGGCACTTCCGGACCGCCGACTGGGACTCGGCGACGCAGAAAGACTCTGTCGCGGCGACCCGGGCCTTCGTGAGCCTGGATCAGAAGATCCGCACGGCCGATCCGTGCGATATCAGCCTCGAGAAAGCATCGATGGGTTTGGAGCGAGGGGACCTGCTCACCGCCGAACTGCACGCCAAAGAAGTCGAAAAGGCCGAAGCCGCATCGCGTGGGCACCAAGTCACGGCGGCGAAGATCATCGCCGACGTGATCCAGCGCCGGGCCGACTTCGCCCCCATCGCAGCGCGTGCGATCGATCAGGCGGGGGACGACCTGCTCGCGGGTCGCTTCGCCGCGGCGAAAACAGCCATCGCCAGCGTCTCGAACTCCGGTATCGAACTCGCTCCCGAACAGGCGTCACGGGTCGAGCAGTACCAACTCCAGATCGTCGGGCTGGAGCGCCAGCAAGGGCGCGCGTTCGATGTGCAGCCCGTGAGCCTCGGCGTGTGGCAGCCCGGCGTGATCCGTCGTGACGGCGGAGCGGGCG
>JBGSIF010000353.1:0-6710 GCA_041742635.1 Phycisphaerales bacterium | reverse complement strand
GCGTTCGCAGGTGCGCGGCATCAGCCCGTCACGGTCGCGCTCCATCCACTGGTTCAGCGCGTTGGCGCCGGACGCGGAGCACGCCGTCCCGATCACGCACCCGACCGACGAGATTACCAGCGAGGGAAGATGCCAAGACGGTTGAGCGACGCCGGCCATCGCGTACCCAACGCCTGAAGTGATGGTGACGAGGCGCGTGATGCGCGGCTTGGTGAGTTCGTTGAAAGCGTCGAGCCGCCCCCGCCACGTCTGGGTATGCGCCGGCGGGATCAACGCAGCGGTATCGATAGCCACCGCATGGGGTGTGCTGACAGCCGAAGATGTGACGCCGGTGGTTGGAGAGGACATAGGCGGCCGAGCGAATGTGTGCGGGTCATGTCGGGGTATTGTGCGGCTCGTCAAGCGAGCCAAACAACTCGACATAGCATCATTGGTGCCCTGAATGTCGGGGGCTACTCATGGGCCGTAAGGATTCTTGCGAAACGAGATTCAATCGATGCCAGACGCCAGTGGGTTGTGAGATTGGGCAAGCAATCGAAGCAGACGGTAGCGGTGTGCAAATTCCATGTGTTATGAAAGTGCTGGATTGGCTGAAGCGGCGGGAGGCGGGATGTCAATCCAACGTGCAGCGTCAAATAGGCAGATCGTCGTTGATTGCATCGTCGTCGTGGCTTGGTCCGCCGCCGTCGCGGAAGCCTTCTTCGGGGCCGGACTTGGGTTTGGAAGTGAAGAAGGATCGGCCGGGGTTCGTGCCGCCGGTTGGTGGCGGCGGGGGTACCGGGTCGTCGGCATCGAAGGGGACATCGTCGGCGTAGGCGCTATCGCCCGAGCCGTACCCGCCGACGGGCAAGCCGCTACCCATGTAGCCGGACGAGCCGCCGTGTTTCGGTTCGGCGATCGGCCCGGCACGCTGCGTGGGTGGCGCTGGGGATTGGGAGTGGGGCGTGGCGTTTGCCGGTCGATTCGGGTTGTAGCGGGAAGTGTTCGAGGATGAGGTGCCGCCGCCGGTACCGGCGGGGTGCTGGTTTGACCAGGAGTCGTCTTGGGCGTAACCGCCTCGTGCGGAGCGGGTGAGGTTCTTGAACCGTGTGGTCTCGGCGTCCCACTTGAGTTCGACGACGCCGGTCGGGCCGTTGCGCTGCTTGGCGATGATGAGTTCGGCGACGCCGACTTTATCGGCGTTGTCCGGATCGTTGGCCCACCCTTGATCCCCGACGTGGTAGTACTCTTCGCGGTGCAGGAGAGCGATGACGTCGGCGTCCTGCTCGATGGCACCCGATTCGCGCAAGTCGCTCATGCGGGGCTTGTTGTCGGAGCGAGATTCGGGGCCGCGGTTCAACTGTGAGAGGCAGACGATGGGCATGTTGAGTTCGCGTGCCAGCGCTTTGATACCGCGTGAGATGGCGGAGACTTCGACCTGCCGGCTTTCTTTGGCGAAGGCCGGGGCGGTCATCAACTGGAGGTAGTCGATGAAGATCATTTTGACGCCGTATTGCTGGACCATGCGCCGGGCGCGGGCACGCAGCCCCATGACGGTCAGGCCGGGCATGTCGTCGATATAGATAGGGGAGTCGTGGAGTTCCTCGCACGCGCCAAGGATCTTGCGGAGCATCCGGTCGTGGCCTTCGCGGTCGAGCGTGCCGGCGGCACGCATGTCTTGCAGTCCGACGCCGGAGCGTGAACTGAGCAGACGCTGTGCGATGGCGGACTTAGACATTTCGAGCGAGAAGAAGCCGACGGGTGTATCGCCGCGGCTGCGTTCGCCGGGTTCGGACGCGCCGCCGAAGGCGACTTGCTCGGCAAGATTAAGCGCAAGGGCGGTTTTGCCCATCGAAGGTCGCGCGGCGATGATGACCATTTCGCCGGGCTGGAAACCGCTGGTCATTTTGTCGAGTTCGTAATACCCGCTCGGGACGCCGCTGACGCCCTTGCCTTGCATCGCTTCGAGGCGCTCGAACTCGATCTGCACGAGTTCGGCCATCGACTGCGGCTCGAAGAGTTCGTGCTTGCGAGAGATCTCGAAGATCTGCTGCTCGGCCTTGTCGATGATCTCGCCGGCGTTGTCCTCGTTGCCTTGACCGAGTGTGTAGGCGTTATGGATGATGGTGCCGGCGGTTTCGATGAGGGTGCGGAGTTTGCCCTTCTCCGCGACGATGCGTGCCCAGTGGGACGCGCCCGCCGCGCCGGGTGTTTCGCGGGCAAGTTTTTCGAGGTAGTTGATCCCGCCCACATCGGCGAGCACGTCCTTGTCGCGGAGCATATCGACAAGTTGGACGAGGTCGCCGGCCTGGTGCTTGTCGTAGAGGGTGACGAGCGCCTGGAAGATCGCGCCGTGGGCTTCCTGGTAGAACGCCGAGGGGGACTTGACGAGCATGATCACATCGCCCGTGACGCGGGGGTCGAGGATCATCGCGCCGAGCAGCGCCATCTCGGCTTCGGGTGCCTGCGGCGGAGGTTTGTCGAACAGTTCAGTGAGTTTAAACTGTGGCTTGAACGGGGTGCGTCCGCGCCCACCGGATTCGCCTGACTTGGAACCCTGCTCGCCGTTCGGGTCGCCCTTGTTCCAATCAAACATATTGCCGCCGGCACTGCTCATGTGGGCAGAGTAGAGGATCAAGCAGTATCACAATGAGCGCATAAATGACAGCGGGGGCGCAGTTGTCAACTGCGCCCCCGCGTATGTGATGAGTAAATGCGGATCCAGGTTTAGATGGCGGTGTAGAGGCCGCGTTCGACGCGTTTGAACTTTTTCTTGTTCAGGAGCGCGATATTGACCATGGTACGGAAGTGCTTGGAAGTGGTTTTGTATCCGGCCTTCTGCACGGCGTCGGCGGCATCGCTGACAGACATGGTCTTGCCAGAGAGCACGCTGGTGAGCGCGTCGGGAAGGTTGGCCTCGTTCTTCGGGCGACGGCGCGTGCCGGTCTTGCCGCCGCCGGTGTTGGGAGCGGCTTTGCCCGCTTTGGCCGACTTGGACGGTGGCCGCCCGCGGGTTGGGCCTGAGTTGCTCGCGCCGCCGAGGGCCGCGATGGTGGTGCTGATCTGTTCGAGTTCCGCGGAGAGTTCTGCGTGACGAGCCTGCAACTCCGGCAACGCGGACTTGCGACGCTGCAGTTCAGACGCGATCTCCATGACGGACGCACCCGAGAGATTCGTTCGACGCTTGCGACTACGTGCTGCCATCTTCTATAACTCCGAAATTGGGCATTGCCCCCGCAACCTATCTCCACACGATATGGGGGCAAACGGGTTTTGGCTACCAAGAAATGTAGTATAGTGTTATAATTATTCAACGATGCCGGAGTTCAAATCGTGCCGTTGCCACATCATAGTTGTCGCTGCTTCGCTCGTATTTGGCCTTTGCGAGGAAGTGCAACAAAGCGTTGGGGTTTGGTTCGATTCGTCGGCGTTGGGATTTTTTCGCACCGATACGTTGCCTGCACATGGGAGACCGATTCCGCGGAATGACTAACAACCGGCGAAGAACGCCGCGAGGAAGTCGAAAAAGTCCTGCGAGTCTGTCACGCCGTTGTTGTTAAAATCAGCGTTGTTGCTGAACAAACTAGCGATGAAATCGAAGAAGTCCTGCGATGTGATGGAGCCGTCCAGGTTCCAGTCGCCCGCGCAGTTGGTGTCCTGGGGCACGGGGATACCGACGACCTGCACGGTCGTGGGGTCGCCGGTGGAGCCGGGCTTGAAGAGTTCGAGAGACGCGGCACCCGTCGCCGGGGCGGCAGAGGCAGTGAAGCGGAAGTTGTAGAGCGTGCCCCAACGCAGCGCATTGGCATTCTGGTTCTGAGCGAAGGTCTGGGTGGACCAGCCGATCAATGAAGGGGCGACCGTGACCGCCCAGTCCGTGCCGTTGAACGCAACGCCGTTGATGCCGTCGCCCGAGTGGTAGGCCACATCGTGGAACCCGGTGCTCGACACCTGTACGCCCGCGGGGAGGGGGACGATGAACGAGCGGGCCGAGCGGTTTGCGTTGAGATTGAACACAGCGTACTCATAGTTCCACGTCCCGTTTCCGTTGTCCGTGACGTTGGCGGAGACAATGAAGCGAGCCGTCAGATTACTCTCGATGTAATCCGCGTTGACTTCAGTCACCGATGGATCGATATCGCGCCAGGCTTTGATCGCGGGCCGGGTTCGGGCCGTCGGGCCGATATTCTGCGGCGTCGAAGTCGCGGTGGCGATCGAGATGGGACGGTACGAATAGTTATTCAGCCCGTTCCCGGCGGGTGCGTCGTCGGTCGATATATACGCCGCTTCAAAGAAATACTGCGCCCCCGCGTTGAGTGCCGGGTCTACATCCGACGTCGCGGTCTGGATTCGGCGCCCGATCGTCGCCGGTGCCGTGGGGTTGTTAAAGAACGGGTAGGCGTATTCCCCGGTGGTGGCGTTCACCTGCCACTTCGGCCCGAGCAGCGAGATATCCCCCGCCTGCGACGCGGAGTACGGATCCGAGCAGCCTACACCAAGTATCTGTCCGAGGTTCCCGTTGCACGTCCCGCAGATACCGTTATCGATCGTGCCGAATGTGTGCTTAAGCCATGATTGGCCGAGTTGCTCGAAGCGACCATTCTTGAGACGGTAAAGTCCCTGCGCGATCAGCGGGTGCTGGTTGGTATCGCGGTCCCAGATCGCATCCTCGGTGCCGATGTTGCACGATGTGGTGCCGATGGAGTACGCGGTGGTCCCGCCGACCGCACCCCAGCGGTTGATGCTAGTGATATCGCCCACGATCACGTCCGGCCCGTTGTTCGGCGGGTCGGTGTACTGGAGGTTGATCGTGAATGTACCGCTTGCGCCATTGAACCCGGCGACTCGTATGTAATAAGACGTTCCCGGCGAAACAACCAGCGAGATGGTCGTTCGCTGTCCGCAGGAATCGTCCAGGCACACCAGTTCGTTCGCGCTGTTGCCGGGGCAACCTGAGTGGATCGACAGCACCGTGTCCCACGACGCTAGCCCGCAGGTAGAGGCAACAAGCGTTGCATCAGCGCCGGCATCCACCCGAAGCCACACATCGCGGCTCATCGTCGATTCCCCGCACGACGCGGTTCCGTCATTGGTCGCGGCTGCGGTCGTGCCGCTGTATGAACCGGGCACGGAAAAGATTGGTGCCGAGGCGCACACGTTCGCCGGCGTTTGTGCCTCCGCGGTTTGGGCTTGCACGCCCATGAACATCGCGGCGGCGGTGATCGATGTTACCCAAACGGTTCGACGCAATGACATGGCACGCTCCTGTTGTGACGTTCGCTGTGCGTTCAGAGTACAGCACAATCGGTGCCCACGCAAGTAGGATTGGGAAATCTCAGTTCAGAGCGCTGATGAGCGATACCACCCGGCGGGGTTGGGGTCGTTGGTTTTACTCGTCGCGTTCCGAGCATTGCGCCGGGTTCTACACTTGGCGCATGAACCTTGCCGACCTTCGTACTGCCTTTCAGCGACGCCAGATTGATGGATGGTTGATCTACGACTTCCGTGGCTCGAACTCGGTCCTCCCGTTGTTGCTCCCTCCGGCGCACGGTACCAAGCGTTCGACCACGCGCCGTATCTATTACTTCATCCCGGCCCGAGGCGAGCCGACACTCGTGGTTCATGCGCTGGACGCGGCACAGTTCGAGAGCCTCCCCGCCGGGGTACACAAGCACGTCTTCCTCTCGTGGCGAGACCTGCGTGCGGTGCTTGAACAACTCCTGCTTGGGCATGCTCGGCTGGCAATGGAATACTCCCCCGGTGGGTCGCTCCCGATCGTATCGATGGTCGATGCGGGAACCGTCGAACTCATCCGCTCGATGGGAGTGGAGGTGGTTTCGTCCGCCGACGTGATGCAAGACGCGGTCGCGCCGTGGTCGCCGGCCGCGCTCTCCACTCATCTGGAAGTTTCCAAGCACACCGTGGACATTGCGCGCGGAGCGTTCGGGTTCATCGGCGAGCGGCTTCGTGCGAAGCAGCCCGTGGACGAGTACCGGGTGCAGCAGTGGATCATGCAGCGTTTCGCCGCACTCGGGCTTGAAACGCCCGACGGCCCGATCGTCGGCGCGAACGCGCACGCGGGAGATCCGCACTTTGAAGTCTCGGCGACCAATCCGTCGCCGATCGTCCCCGGTGATTGGGTGCTCATCGATCTGTGGGCACGCAAGCCGGGCGATGAGAACATCTTCTCGGATATTACATGGACTGGGTATATCCGGCGAGATGCGCAGGATCGCCCCAGCGACCGCCACCGTGCGGTCTACCACGCGGTGGCGGCGGCGCGCGACGCTTCGGTGAAACTCGCTCAGGAATCGTGGAAGCGTGGCGCCCCGGTGCAAGGCTGGCAACTCGACGATGCCGCACGCGATGTGCTGATCAAAGCCGGATTTTCCGAGTTCATTCGTCATCGCACCGGGCACAGCCTCAGCCCCGGCCCGCGAGTCCACGGCGTCGGCATGAACCTCGACAACTTCGAAACCCACGATACCCGCACCATGACTCCCGGCATCGGCTTTACCGTCGAGCCGGGGTTGTACCTCCCCGACTTCGGCGTGCGCTCCGAAATTAATGTGTATGTCGATCCCGGTATCGGCCCGATCGTCACCGGCGATGCCCAATCGGACATCGTCCTGGTCTAGCAGCCCGTTGAAGAACCCGCGCAACCGCCGGGCCGCCATGATGGTACAACATGGCGGCGGGCAGAGGCGGCGGGGGCGGTGGCGGAGATCGTG
>JBGSIF010000352.1:0-14893 GCA_041742635.1 Phycisphaerales bacterium | reverse complement strand
CGCCGACGGACCGCCGCGTCTGCGGTGCCCGCTGGGCTTGCAACGCCGCTTGGGTCGGGCGGCACGGATTCCTCGGCTACCGAGGGGTCGGAATCCCCGCCCGTTCCGGATCCAGCCGACGCCGAAGTATTTATCGAGCGCGACCGCGACGTGTGGGATCAGCCGGTGCTGTGGCGTGAAATGCGACAGCCCGCACTTGGTTCACGGCGCAACCTGATCATCGCGGTTGTTGTGATGGTGCTCGTCTCGTTCTGGATCTACGCCGAGGCTACACCGAGCGAGCCGGACATCTATCCGATCGTGACGGCGATAGCGATCGTGATCACATGCTTTGCGGCTGCGCTCTCGACGACGTCGAGTGTGTCGGGGGAGAAAGAAGCGTCGACCTGGCAGGTGTTGCTGAGTACGCCGCTGTCGCCCTTCGAGATTCTGGGGTCGAAGATGCTTGGTGCGATTCGGCGGCATTGGTTTATTGCCGCCGCACTGCTGTTGCACATCATCATCGGGATCGTCTTCGCCGGAGTTCACCCCGCCGTGCTGCTGCATCTTGGGATGATATTTGTAAGCGTGGCGGTACTGCTTTCGGGGACGGGCCTGCTCTTCAGTTTGCTCGTGCAGCGCCCGCTGGCCGCGATGCTGCTCAACCTGCTCTTTGCGGCGGGCATCTGGGTCGGGATACCGATCACTGGTGCGTTCATCGGGGATCTGTTCATGAGGAACAACAGTTTCAGCGATCAGATCGGGGATGTGGTGCTATCGATCAACCCGGTCTTCATGTCTGTCATTGCCGCCGCGTCCGCCGCCAACTATGGTCGCCGCGGATCGTTCGACTACGATTTTCCGAGTGGTGATCTGACATGGTTCGAGTTCACGAGCGCTTTGACGCTCACATGTACCCTCGGCGTGGTGCTTGGGCTTGTGTCGCTGCATCTCGCTTGCCGGCTGTTTCGCTCACGCAGCGGGCGATCGTCGTAAGGGTTTGACGGGCGTGTCATTGACGCTGCCCGTTTCGCGCAAAGCCTGCGCTCCCATTCCGGCGGTTCGTTCCGCATCGGCGGGGGTTCTGCATTTGCTGTGTACTTCGGTTACTCGGATGAGCGCACGGGTGCGTCAAGGCCGATAAACTAACGGTCGGCTTGCCCATGTTCGCTCGGGTCCGCCGGGTTGTATCGGCGAGCGACCGGGCTGGGACTTCGTCCATCACGCGATTGCCGGCACCACAACTATGCGAACCTTCAACCTCGTCATCATCGGTAGCGGACCAGCGGGGCAAAAAGCCGCGATTCAGGCCGCCAAACTCGGGAAGTCGGTGTGCGTGATCGAGCGCATGCAGGTCGTTGGTGGTGTTGCGATCAACACAGGCACGATTCCGTCCAAGGCACTCCGCGAAGCCGTGATCGACCAGATCCGCGTTCGGCCCGAATCTCGCTCCGAACTGCTTTCGCGGGTCGATCGTCGGCACACGCTCTCGCCGCTCATCGAATCGTGCCAGCGGGTGATCCGCGCAGAGGTGGACGTGGTCCGGCGCCACTTCGGGTCCAACGGGGTCGAAGTGATGTACGGCACCGGCGCGCTCGCGGGGCGTGACAGCGTGATGGTGCGCACGGCGCACTCGACCGAAACCATCGCCGCCGATCACATCCTGATCGCTACTGGGACCACGCCGGCCCGCCCCGCATCGGTTCCCTTCGACGACCGACGCATCATGACGTCCGACGAAGTGCTCGGGATGCCTTCGCTACCGAAAACCATGATCGTCGTCGGCGGGGGTGTGATCGGGACCGAGTACGCATCGATGCTCGCCGAACTCGGCGTGCGCGTGACGTTGATCGAGGGACGAAACCGTCTCTTGGAGTTCCTTGATTCGGAAATCTCCGAGGCGTTCCAGTACCACTTCCGACAAGCCGGCGGCACGCTCCGCATGGGCGAAAAAGTGGTGACGATCAAGAAGATCGAATCGAGCAACACGGCCAAGGGGGGCGATGTGGAGATGGTCGAAGCCGTTCTCGAATCAGGCAAAACGCTGCGTGCCGAATCGCTGCTGTACGCGATCGGTCGACAGGGGGCGACCGAATCGCTGAACCTCGCGGCGGCGGGGCTCGATGCCGACGATCGCGGTCGCATCAAGGTCAATGAGTTTTATCAAACGAAGGTGCCGAACATCTATGCGGCGGGCGACGTGATCGGCTTCCCCGCGCTGGCTTCCACTTCGATGGAACAAGGACGGCTCGCCGCGTGCCACATGTTCGGCGAACCCACGCAGTCGGTGCCCGACCTGTTTCCCTTCGGGATCTACTCGATACCGGAAATCTCGATGGTGGGCTGGACCGAGGAGCGCCTCACCGCCGCGGGGATTCCGTATGAATCGGGGGTGGCGCAGTACAAAGAAATCGCCCGTGGACAACTCCTGGGCGATGAAATCGGGATGCTCAAAGTCCTGATTCACCAGGAAACGCATGTGGTTCTGGGGGTTCACATCATCGGCACGCACGCCACCGAACTGGTGCATATCGGCCAAGCCGTGATGTCGTTCAACGGGACTGCCGAGTACTTTGTGAACACGGTGTTCAACTACCCGACGCTGGCGGAATGCTACAAGGTCGCGGCGCTGAACGGGCTGAACAAGATTCGGAACTTGTGAGCCCAAGTGTCACGCGGCGGTCTTCGCCGGTGCCATGTGGAGCGAACACGATCTTACTTTGATCTTTGCGATGACTTGCGGCGCGACGGCTTCGTCGGCAGAGGTGCGGCGTTCGACTCGAATCGCTTCGCACTCTCTAAACACCCTTCGATCGTTCCGCCCGCGGCCTTCCGGCGAACTCGGCGTCAGTTTGTGCTTCATGTACTGCTTGACGGCCGCGGCAATCTCGGGCATTTCTTCGAGCAATCGCACTTTTGATAGCAGGCTCATCAACTGGGTCGCTTTCTCGCCCGGTGCACGCAGCAACTCTGCATGTACAGTACCAGAAGTCACGAGATCGAAGTGTGGCCCCTGGTCGTGCCACCACGAGCGTGTGATCTGCCGCCACGCAACCGACTTCGCACTCGTGCGAGTGCTGAAATAGAAACTCGGGATGCTCGATTCGATGTAGACGGTTTGCTTCGGCATTGTGGCCCCCTTTGCTACACGCCCATCGCCTCGGCGTCGCGATCACTCAGCATCCCGCCGTCGGATCGCGTACGAACACTGCCGTCGCGTTTCCACGAGCGTTCGCACCGGGGTTCGCCGCGTAGATCTGTCACGCCGATGGACGCCGCGGTAGGATCCGTCGCAACGCGGCTCACCCCGTACAGGTCCGCGAGGTCGTTGGTGTCGAACCGACGGAGCGTGCCATCCGGGTCCGGCAGGACGACGCCCATATCCAGCGGGTTGTCCACGCCTTGTGCCTTCTTGGCTTGTTCGATCGCCAGCATGGCGGCGTCGCGCAGTTTCATCACCTTCGTCCACGCCGCGTCCGCCGTCACGCCGAACCCGGGGGTGCGTGATCCGTCGGCATTCAGTGTGCCAAGCCGCACGAACTCCTTCAGGTGAATACAGGTCTCCACGTCCTTCGCGTCAACCTTCCAGAGCGCGCGGTACGCCTCGTCGGCGGTATGGCACATGATCGGCGCGAGGAGGCGGCAGAGGCCGTCGGTCAAGTCCCACAGCACCGTCTGCGTCCGGCGTCGCCGCGGCGAGCCGGGTTTGTCGCAGTAAAGTCGGTCTTTGACCGCGGCGAGGTACACTGAACTGAGCGTGTCGTTACAGAACTCATACAGCCGCTGCTGCACGTTGCGGAAGTCGTAGTCCTTGTATCCCTGTTCGACGGCGGCCGCGAGTGTGTCGAACTCGGCGAGCACCCAGGCGTCCAGGCTGGTGGGGGGGATTGAAGAGAGGGGAACGCAGTGGCAGACACTGCTCTGGAGAGCAGTGCTACCTTCAAAGTCGTACAAGTTGCTCAGCATGAACCGCAGCGTGTTGCGGACCTTGCGGTAACTCTCGCCGAACTCGGCGAAGAAATCGAGGTCCGCCTTCACGTCGTTCTCGTATGGAAGCGAGGCGACCCACCAGCGCATGACGTCCATGCCGAACTCGTTGCAGAGACTCTCAACTTCATACTTCGCCGCGTCGGGGCGGCTTTTGCTGAGTTTTTTGCCGTCTTTATCGACGATGAACCCGTGGGTGAGGAGGGTCTTGAAGGGTGGGACGCCGGTGACGCCGAGGCTGGGGAGGAGCGAGGATTGGAACCAGCCGCGGTGCTGATCGGAGCCTTCGAGGTAGAGGTCGCAGGGGAAGCCGAGGTTTCGCTCGCGCATGCAGGCGTTCCAGGTGGAGCCGGACTCGAACCAGACATCGACGATGTCGCCGCCTTTTTTCAAGGAGTCCACCGCCGCAAGGCCCGACCGGGCGAGCGATCGATCCGCGTCATTCGTTTCTTGTTCCGCCGAGTAATGTGCGAGCAACTCCTTGGGCGACGCCTGGAACCACACATCGGTTCCCTTCTCTCGCACAAGTTTCGCCACCGCGCGCACGCTCGCGGCGGTCAGGAAGACGGAGCCGTCGGGGAGGTAGAAGGCGGGGATGGGCATGCCCCACGACCGCTGGCGCGAGATGCACCAGTCGGGGCGGGATTCGAGCATCCCACGCATGCGGTTGCGGCCCCATTCGGGGACGAACTTCATCTCCGCTTCAGTAGAAGTCTGATCGAGCGCCATCGCCCGTAGGCTCTTCTTCGACTCCTTCAGCGGGGTGTCCACCCCCACAAACCACTGATACGTACACCTGAAGATCACCGGCGTCTTGCTGCGCCAATCGTGCGGGTAACTGTGGGTGAACTTGTGGGAGTAGAAGAGGTGGCCGCTGTCGCGGAGGTGCCGGGTGACGTCGTCGTTGGCTTTCCAGATGGAGACGCCGCGGAGCCAGTCGGGGACGGAGTCGTCGTAGGTGCCGTCTTCGCGGACGGGGCAGTAGGGTGGGAGGCCTTCGCGCTGGCCGGTGTTGTAGTCCTCGGTGCCGTGGCCGGGGGCGGTGTGGACGAGGCCGGTGCCGTCTTCGAGGGTGACGTAGTCGGCGGGGAGGATGGAGTGGAGGTTGGGAGAAGAAGTGTGGTTGGACGCGGATGTTGTGTCGAGAGTCGGTGGCACCCTTTCAGGGTGCGAAGAGAGTTCGATGGACGGACTTACCGGGGGTGTCGCTCGAAGACTCGCTCCACCCCCGGCTACTTTCTCCCAGCCCTTCGGGCTGAAAGCAACGGACCCAGAGTTCGGCATGAAGGGGTGTTTGTACCGGAGGCCGAGGAGTTTTTCGCCGGTGCAGGTGCCGAGGACGACGTATTCCGACACGGCGGAGTCGCCTTTGGGCATCTTGAGCACGCGCTCGACCGCCTCCGCCGCCATCACCGTGACAGCCCCATCCACCCACACGCAGGCGTACTCGAACTTCGGGTTCACCGTGATCGCTAAGTTCGCCGGGAGGGTCCAGGGGGTCGTGGTCCAGATCATGAACGAAGGGCGGACGAGCGGGCGGGTGCCGGGCTTCGGGGCCGCCGACTTCTCCTCCCCTTCGTGGCTCCGTGGCTCCGTCCCTCCGTGGCTCTCTCCCTCTTCCTCCCCCCCTTCGTCGCTTCGTCCCTCTGTCGCTTCGTCGCTTTCTTCCTTCAGCCCGAACGCGTCGTAGACGGCGGCCGCGTTCGCCGCTTCGAAGTCCACGTAAACCGACAGGTCCTCGCGGTCCATGTACTCCAGTTCCGCCTCGGCGAGCGCCGTCTCATTCGCGATCGACCAATGCACCGGCTTGAGCGCTCGGTACACCAACCCCTGCTCGCACAACTCCGCCAGTACTTCCAGCGTCGCCCCTTCAAACGACGGATGCAGCGTCAGGTACGGGTGTTCGTAGTCGGCCAGCGTCAGGAACCGTTCCATCTGTCCGCGCTGCAACTTGACGTATTTGTGCGCGTGCGTTTCGCATTCACGCCGCACGGCCATCTTGCGCTGATCGTCGGGGAGCGTCATCAGTTTGGTAAGTTTGCCCTTCTCTTGAAGGTCGGTCATAACCTTGTGCTCGATCGGCAGGCCGTGGCAGTCCCAGCCGGGGACGTAGGGGCAATCGAAGCTCATCATGCCTCGGGAGCGGACGACGAAGTCTTTGAGGCACTTGTTGAGCATGTGCCCCATGTGCAGGTTGCCGTTGGCGTACGGCGGGCCGTCGTGGAAGACGAACTTCGGCTTGCCCGCATTCGCCGCACGCACGCGGTCGTACAACTTCATCGCGCCCCAGCGTTTCAAACTTGCCGGTTCGTTCTGCACCAGGCTCGCTTTCATTGCGAACGGGGTCTTGGGCAGGTTCAGTGTCTCTTTGTACGAGCGCTTTGCAGCACCATCCCCGGCCGGGGCGACTGACTGCTTGACCGATTCAGATGACGCCGGGTTTGTCGAACTCATCGCTTATCACTCCATCGCAGCGGGCTTGCTTTTCAGCCGCCGCCGTGTCGTATCTTGTATTGCTGGCACGATCTTAGAACACGCAGGCCCGCCGCACGCCGTCCGAAAACATCGGCGGCGTACACATCCAAAGCCCCGCATAAGGGCGAGTCGGCACTTCGTCTATACAAGAAGCCGCCGCGACATCGCCCTCACCGGGGCGTGGTAATTCGAGTCGCTGGAATGGGGCAGGCGGCGAACGTCATATCAAACAATAGATCGGACGACACGGGAGTCAACCCATCATTTTGAAGCGGGCGGGTTGTGCCGATGGTATCGGCTCGTTCGTGTGTGTCTTCGGCCCCTTTGGACTACGTGTCCCGCACGCCCCGTGCAGTCGCTACACCCGGACCCTGCACCGGCGCAAAAACATCAACACGGCTCAACGCACCTCGGGGGAACTCCGATCTCTCTTTCAGCACGGGTCGGATTGGCCGACCCGACTACCCGCGCCAGCGGGTTGGAACAGAGAGATGGCCCCGGCGGTGTTGCCGAGGCCCAGTCAGGTGGTGGAACACCGTACGGGAGTTGGTTCCCAAGGAGTTTTCGTATGCGTCAACGTGTGAGCAAGGCCTTTACCCTCGTCGAAATTCTGATCGTCGTCGTGATCCTCGGCATCCTGGCCGCGATCGTCGTCCCGCAGTTCACCAGCGCCAGCGAAGAGGCCCAGGCGGGCAACGTCGCCACGCAACTGCAGACCGTTCGCAGCCAGATCGAGCTCTACCGCGTCAAGAACAACGGCAACTATCCGCCCAGCCTCGTCGCCGGCGGCGCCGATGCCTGGGACGACCTGCTCCCCGACGGTGCAGGCGGCAACAACGAGTACATGCGGACCGCGCCGGTCAACCCGCGCACCAGTTCGTCCTCCGTCGTCATCGGCGCGGACCTAGACGCCAGCGATGCCGCCGAAGGCTGGATCTTCGACGACACGACCGGCAACATCTTCGCCTGCTTCTTCGACGAAGTCGCGTACAACGACGGCAATGCGGACACCGATCCCTGGACCGGCCCGTAACTCGATCTGCCTTTGATCTCCCTGTCTTGAGTCTTCAAGTGAATCCAGGCCGATCCCCTGACCGGGCTCGGCCTGCTTTGTGTTTCCGTTTGCTCGTACAAGCATTCTTCGTCGCAGGCGTCTTCAGGAGTCCCGCGAATGAACACTCGATCCTCGCTCCCTCGCGCGTTCACACTTGTTGAAATTCTCATTGTGGTCGTCATCCTTGGGATGCTCGCCGCCATTGTGGTGCCTCAGTTCACGAGCGCGACGCAGGAAGCCGCCGCGAAAACCACCTACAGCGAACTGCAGAAGGTGCGTCGGCATGTGCTGATGTACAAAGCCCGCCATGCCAATCGCGTTCCCCCGATCGAAGAGGGTGACGGAACATGGGGCCCGCTTATCGGAGTGAACCACTTGCTCGCGCCGCCGGTTAACGCGTGGGTCGGGGGAGAAAACTCCCGCGTGATCGTCTTTAGCGATTCGCCCGACGAGGTCTACCAGTCCGAGTACGGCTGGATCTTCGACACCACCACCGGCGAGGTGTACGCCGGCGGGTTCGACGGCAACGACCAACCCTACCCGCGCAACTAGTGCGCGAGTAGGACGTAACTCCGGGCTGTATCGTCCGTTACTTCGGACGTCCGTGCCGCTTTCTACTTCTCTGCTCCCTCCCATGATCCCATTGAATCCAACCCCGGATCATGCCGATGTACGAGGTACCGGACCAACCGGCTATCTGGAGTTCCCCATGCGAAAACCCAACCGCCTCGTCGTCGCGCTCGTCGCTCTCAACGCCTGCTCCATCGCCGCGCTCCTCGCGTCGATCTCCGGCGTGGGCGTTCTCCCCGTTGCGAGTGCTCAGCCCGACCAGCCGAAGCCCTCCCCATTCAACTCCGGCGAAAAACTCAACCAGATGGTCGTGCAACTGGAGTCGATGAACCGCAAACTCACCGACCTGGAAAAGAAACTCACCTCCGGCATCAGCGTCAAGGTCACTGAAATGCCCGAGGTCATCGTCCGCGATCCGGCCAAGAAGAAGTAAGCGCTTCTCGTCATTGCGCGACGAGTCGGGCTTGCTCGTTCATATGTCCACCTACCCCGGCCATGCCGGGCGGGAGTCCCTCGTGCGTGCCACGCCGCTTCGTCCTTCGCCCATGAATTCCCGTCGTGGTTTCACGCTGCTGGAACTGCTCGCGGTGGTCGCCATCCTCGGCATCGCTGCCGCGATGCTGATCCCATCGATGTCGCAGACCGGGGTGCTGCGGATCCAGGCGGCGGTTCGCACCGTCATCTCCGACATCACGTTTGCGCAGTCTGATGCCGTGGCATTTCAGGAACGGCGTGCGCTAGTTTTCGATACTGATGCTTCGTCGTACCGCGTTGTGTCCGTTCCCGGCAGCGAGATCGACATCGAGTCCAACACGATGTTCGATCCAACCCGCACTGGCGGGCTGTACGTCGTCAACTTCCTCGACGACGCATTCGGCGGGGCACGCATTACCGATGTCAACTTCGACGGCGAATCCACACTCATCTTCGACGCGCTCGGCGGGCCTGTTGCCGCCGCCGATTCGGATGAACCAGGCTCCGGCGGGACCATCACGATCGTCGGTTCGGACTCCACTTTTCTGATCACCGTCGAAGCATTCACCGGCCGCGTCTCGGTCGCTCGTCAAGACCCCGTCGTTCCGGACCCCGAAGAAGGCGGCGGGGGCTAACTCCATTCGGCACGATCGTTTCAGTGTATTTGCCTATTGCACCTGTACATACTCATGAGTGTTCGCCCCGCCCCATCCGCCGCCCCCGTTCAACCGCAGCGCCGCCGCTTGGTCTCGACCAGCGGGTGCGTACTGATGGTTGCGATGGGGCTGTTGATTTGGGCAAAACTACGTATCGCCGCGAGCATCCCGCGCACCGTCATTGCGCAGCCGCGGCAGGTCGAGCGCGGCGCGATCCCGCCGGTCGATCCTCCCCCGGTCGATCCCGACGCCAACACCGGACTGCACCACGCCGTCGCCGACGAGCAAGATTCCACCCGGGATGAATGAACTTGGGTACGGCGTCGATCGTTGGACCGCGGCATACACGTCACTGCCTCGTTTATCATCGATTTGTCGTGGCCGGTCGGGCTTGCATCCGCTCGGGCGAGTTATGATTGTCCGAACAATGACGTCGATCAAGCTCACAGCCCGCCGAACCGCCCGCTTGAACCTCTTGGTGATCGCGGGGGTGATCGCCGCGATGAGCGCGTGCGGCGCGAAGCCATCCGACCCGCCCGCCGGCCCCGCTGACCCGGCCCGGGCGGCGGCTCCGTCCGATCTGAATATCAGCCCTGTTGCCCGATCCGTGGAGAATGGCCTTGAAGCCGCCTGGTGGGTCGTCACCAGTTCGGACGCCGAGATCAGCCGCGCACTCGCAGACTTCCTCACGAACCCACTTCCACTCGACCCCGCGGTCGCCGCAGTTTGGGAAGCCAATGGTTTGCGTGTCGTGACGGTCCCGTTTGCTCGACTTGATGAACTCCAGGCCCGGCTCACCATCTCCGGCGCGATCCAGCGCCAATGGCTCGGGCAAGCACCAGTTTGGACCGACGCCATCTCGGGTCCATCTTGGAGCGGCTCACGAACCCTCGCGCTGGATTCCGGGCGCCTCGCCCTCGGCCCCGGTCGCTTGCGATTGCTCACACGCTGCTGGACCGTGCCCGTTCCTGTCGCGGCTTCCGAGCCGGACCCGTCTCCCGCCGCCGCGCTGCACATTGAACTCTTGCTCCAGCACTACGAGAGCGACCGAGCCGACCGATCGGCGATACCGACCGAAATGCCTGCTGCTATCGACCCGCTCGACGCGGGGCTTGTCTTCCGTCGCCTGCTCGCCGAGATGACAGTTGGCCAAGGCGACGCGTACCTCATCCTTCCCTTCCACCCCGGTCAACCGTGGGATGCGAGTGACCCCGCCACTGCGGACCCGATCCTCACCGCCGCCCCCCCCGGACTCGATACCCCGTCACCCGATCCTGAACCCATCCCCCGCCTCGGCGAAGTCCGGCGCGCTGGGGTCTCTGATCTTGTGACACCGACCGCGGCCCCGTCCCTCTCCCCGGTTGGGCCACCCGAAACGCCCGTCGTCACCCTTGGCGAAGCACTGCTCACTTCCCAAGGCATCCGCCCGCCTACCACATCGCGGCCCGCCGACCGCACGGACTCACCACACGACCGCAACCTTCCTACGTCCTGGCGTGCCGAGCGACCCGCTCGAGCGGTCCTTATCCTTATTCCGCGTGTGCCCGATCGGTTCCGTCTGATCGAGTAGGCGAGCGTTCACGGTTTCTCCGGCTCCGGCGCGACGACGGCGGGCGGAAACGCCGGTGCCGCCGCCGCGTCCGGACTCTTGGTCTTCGTCGGCCCTTGCACATCCGCCAGCGACAGCCACCGCTCGACATCCCGGCCCGTCACCTTCAGCGTCGCCACGACATTCCCTGATTTGTCGTACACATCGATGCGTCCGTCTGTCAGATCGACGTCGTCGCTCCACAGGTCCGCCGGCTGCCGGGCTGCGGATCCCGCCAGCGTCGCGTCGAGCGCCTCGATCCGTCGCTCCACCTGCGCGAGCGATCTAAGCATCCGGTCATATGCCTTTTCAAGTTTTCTCAGTTCCTCCCGGCTTGCGAGTTCAGTCTGCTGCACCGCGTTGCTAACCGTCGTCCATGCACCGGTGGTCACAAACCCACGCATCGTCCGCAAGGCCGCCGCTAACTGCTTGTCCTTGTACTCCCCTTCGATCCACTCCGCATTCGACCACATCTGCGGCTTCTGCCCCGTCGCCGCCATCCCGTTCATGATCACTTCCTGCTCTTGCCGCTTCGTGAACAGTGCCAGTTCTTCCGCGTCGGTCATCGGCACATAGAACCCGGGAGTCGGGTCCACGCCCCATATCTTCGAGTCGTCCGCACGATGGATCATTCGGCCCGAAGGCAAGTAGTACCGCTGAGCCGTGAACTTCACGGTCGCCTCGGGGTTGTTCGGGAGCGACCGCACGGTCTGCACCAGCCCTTTCCCGAAAGACCGCGAACCGACGACGACGGCGCGCTCGTGATCCGACAGCGCACCGGCCACGATCTCGCTCGCCGACGCGCTGCGTCCGTTCACCAGCACGATCATCGGAAAGCCCGGGAGCGTGCCTTTCTCTCTGGCGGTGAATGATTGCGCCGCACCGCTCCGCCCGCGAACGGAGAGCATCTCTCCTTCCTTCAAAAACAAGTCGGCGATTTCGAGGCACGTATCGAGGTCGCCGCCGGGGTTGTCTCGTAGGTCCAGCACCAGACCGCCGAGCCGCTTGGTGTCGATCTCCATTGCACGGAGTGCCTTGATGATCTCGACGGTTGAAGTCGGGATGAACTGTGTCAGCCGGATGTAACCGATGCGGGCTTCCTCGTCGAGCATGTAGTCCCATGTCCCCTCCGCGTCGGGCTTTCGCATGACCCCCTTCACCGAGCGCACCACAATCTCTTCCCGCTTGAGCGCGAACTTCAGCACTTCGCCCCCTCGGTTGATCGTCAAATTCACGGTCGTCCCGTTCTCTCCCGTCAGTCGCTGCACGCACTGATCGATCGTGATCCCCACTGTGCTCTCCCCGTTGATCTCGACGATCTTGTCCTTCGGGTGCAGCCCGGCGCGGAACGCGGGCGAATCTTCCATCGGCGTCGCCACGATCGGGAAGCCCCCCTCCATCTGTACCACCGCGCCGATCCCCGCATAATGCCCCGCGATCTCCTTCTCAAAGTCCGCCCGCTCCATCGGCGGCACATACATCGCATACGGATCGTCCAGTGCTTCGAGCATCCCGCTGATCGCGCCTTCCTGCAGACGCTTCGCGTCTACCTCGTCCACGTACCCCTCCAGCAGCATCTGTTTCACGTCGTCCACCGGCCCGCTGAACTCATCGCCCCATCCCCACGTCTCCATCGGCGAGGCGAACCCCGCCATCGATGCCACCGTGTTGATCGTCCGCGGCAACCGCGCCGCCGCGAGTCCCATCAAAAATATCAGCGGCAACACAAACACCATCCGGGGCGTCCGAGCATTCATGCGGCGATCTCCTATCCCTCACTGTATCGACACGACTCCGAACAGGTTTCGGCTTTCCCATCATTACGTTTACACAAGATCCTCGACACGCCGACGATTCATGCCAATGTAAAACGGGCCGGTGACGAACCGGCCCGCCTTGATTGGTGTTCGCTTCATGCGGGCAGTTCGATTCCGCCGTTTAGCCCACGAGCTTCTTGAGCGCATCGGCCTTGTCCGTCTTCTCCCAAGAGAAGAACCCGAGTTTCGGCCCGCGGTGTTCACGCTTCACCGGATCGAAATATTGCCCTTCGTATGGCTTGCGCCCGAAATGCCCGTGCTTCGCCGTGGGCGAGTAGATCGGCGTCCGCAGGTTCAACGACTCGATGATCTTCCGCGGCGTCAAGCCGAAGACTTCGCGCACCGCCTTCGAGATCTTCGCCTCGTCCGCCTTGTTTGTCCCGAAGCAATCGACATACACGCTAGTAGGGTCGGCCACGCCGATCGCGTAGGAGAGTTGGATCTCGCACCGATCCGCCAGCCCCGCCGCCACGATGTTCTTGGCGATGTACCGCGCCATATACGCGGCGGACCGATCGACTTTCGTCGGATCCTTGCCCGAGAAGGCACCGCCGCCGTGCCGCCCCATCCCGCCGTAGGTATCGACGATGATCTTGCGCCCAGTGAGGCCCGTGTCGCCGTGCGGCCCGCCGATCTCGAAGCGCCCCGTCGGGTTGACGTGAACCGTGATCCCCGGGTTCCACCACTCCTTCAGCACCGGCTTGATGACGTGCTCCAGAATCTCTCGTTTCAGTACGTCCTGCCGCTCGTTCCAAGTCGAGTCGTGCTGAGTCGAGAGGACCACCGTATCGACCCGCTTCGGCGAGCCGTTCTCGTACTCGATCGTCACCTGGCTCTTGGCATCGGGACGCAGCCCGGGGATCCGCCCGCTCTTGCGGACTTCCGCCTGCCGCTCGACCAGCCGGTGGCTCACCTCGACGGGCATCGGCATGAGTTCCGATGTATCCCGGCACGCGTAGCCGAACATCATGCCTTGATCGCCGGCACCCTCGCGGTTCACGCCCATGGCGATGTCGTTGGACTGCTTGTTGATCGCCACCATCACGCCCGCCGAGTCCGCGTCGAAGCGCATATCGCCCGAGGTGTACCCGATCTCGCGGATCGTCTCACGCACGAGGTCCGGTATGCTCACGTAGGTGTTGGTCGTGATCTCGCCTGCGACCACAACCAGCCCTGTGCAGCACAGCGTCTCGCACGCGACGCGGCTAAAGGCGTCGTCCGCGAGCATCGCGTCCAGCACGGCGTCGGAAATCTGGTCCGCCACCTTATCAGGATGGCCCATCGAAACGGATTCGGACGTGAACAGGTGCGTTCCAGCGGGCATAGATCGGCTCCGGCAGTTGGTGGTTTGGAAACGTGTCGGCACACAAGAATCGGACGTGAAACCCGAAGTGTTCAATGAATGGATTGAGACACAACAAATACAGGACGGATCATCCCTCCCAACCCCTCAATAAGCAACCTTGATCGGATCCCTATCCGATCGAATCGAACAGGCCCATCCTGCCGTTCATCCGCATATGTGGATGAATCAAAGAGCCTAGTTTAGGCCGCACGCCGCGAGCGCGTCGGTCGTTTGAAATGCAGCGCACTATGCTTCGCTCGCCGTAATGGTTCGTGGCTTCAATGTGTACCCCACCGATGGCGCGAAATACGACACGCTGAGTCTGCCTGCCGCTGGAGATGTTTACTACTCATGGCCACCACCATCCACACCGCTACCACCGAGTTCGAGAAACTCGACCGTTGCGCCGGGCTTGACCACCGTCCGCGCGTCCTGCTTGGCAAAATGGGGCTTGATGGGCATGACCGCGGCGTCAAGGTCATCGCCCGCGCGCTGCGCGACTCCGGGGTCCACGTCATCTACTCCGGTCTCTGGCAGACGCCGCGCTCGCTCGCCATCTCCGCGCGCGATGAAGACTGCGACGTCATCGCCGCGAGCATGATGTCCAACTCTCACCTCGTCCTTGGGCCTCGGCTCATCCAATCCCTCCGCGAGATGGGGCGCCCCGATATCCCCGTTTACATGGGCGGCATCCTCCCTCAAGAAGATATCCCCGGCCTCATCGCTGGCGGCGTCGCCAAGTGCTTCACCACCGGCACCGGGCTGCTCGATATCGTCGAAGCCGTGCGCGGCTCGGTCAGGCCGTACTCGGCGGTTCTTAGTGGGACGGACCTCCGGGCCGTCTCTTCCGGTGGCACGGCTTTCCAAGCCGTGTCTTCCGTCACTGCCCAACTCGCCCGCGACATCTCCCTCATCCACGACGGCCGCCCGATCCGCGCCGGTGCCGCG
>JBGSIF010000351.1:0-3925 GCA_041742635.1 Phycisphaerales bacterium | reverse complement strand
GGGCGGGCAACGGTCGGCACCGGGTCCGACAACATCACGCGCCGCAGCGCACCCGACGCGATAAACAACGTGACGATTGAGAAGAACAGGTTGAGGGACGAGTTGATGGTCCACATCAGGCTCATCGGCAGCATGGGGCCGCCGCCACCGGTCACTTGCGAGGTGATGGCCATCAGGATGATGGGGGAACTGAGCATGAAGAGTTCTTCGGGTGGCCCGCCGCGCCCGCTGGTGCGGATGATGAGCAGAATGATCACCAGTACCGGCGCGAACTGGATAAACAGGAACGAGAAGATCGCCATAATCGCGGCCGGCCCGGTCTTGCGGGACCAGATCGAAAATAGGATACCGAGCGACGCCATGAAGAGTGCCGACGAGAGCGAGACGGCGGTCATGGCGATCACGCTGGCGGCATCAAGCCCACCGAAAATGCGCGCGCCGAGCATGAACGGAACACTAAACAACGCGAGTAGGAACAACAACGTGAGCCGGCTGAACAGTTTGCCGAACACGATCTGCGCGCTGTTCATGGGAGTCGTCATCAGTGCGCTGAGGGTCCGCGCACGCCGTTCGTCACAGATGCTCGGAGCCGTGAGCGCGGCGGCCAGCAACAGCAGCAACACATATTGAAACCACGCAATCGCAACCGCCAGTGTCGGCGCGACGATCTGGAGTCGTTCCAGTTGCTGCGCGCCGGAAACCGCGACCTGCGACTCGCTGAACCGAATACTGAAATAGATCATCGAGATGATCGCCAGCAGCGCAAGCACGTACAGCCCCCGCATCCAATACGTTCCCACTCGCCGCCCCGCCACGCGGATGTCTTTCAGAAAAATTGGCCCGAACGCAAGGCTCAGCGGCGAGACAAGCAGCGAACGTAACCAGTGGCGGACCACGATTTTGAAGTCGCTGAAGGTGCTCTCACGCGGCGCACAGAGCGCGAGCAACAGCACCATTACCGCCCCGGCCGCCGTGATCACGCTCGATCCCCACATCAACATCGACACACGCACCGTCACCCACGCGCCCAGCCAGATAAACCGGTCCTCGAGTGGATCAGGCAGAACGGACGTGAACAGCACTACCGCGCCGCCCTGAACAATCGCCGATAGTCCGATGAGAACCGGCGCGAACAGAATCCGTGACCAACGCAGGCGGGCTTTGAAGAACGACAGAAACCCGCTGATAAAAAATATAATCGCTAGGATCTGCAGCACAATCCAAGCCAGGTACTCGGCTCGCCGCCCCGGAAAGTAGATCAGCGAAAGACTGCTGAGCCAATCGGTCAGGAACCAGACGAAGAACCCCGCGAACGCCGCGATGAGCAGTGCAAGAAGCCCGATCCGAACGTGCATCGCGGAACGATTCGATGTTGGAGAGCGCGGTGGAACGGCACGACGGTCGATGATCGCCGACATTAGTTCAGCGCTCCCTTGGTGAGCCGGAGGAAGGCGTCCTCGAGCCTGATCTGTCTGGGCGTAAAGGACGCAATCCGTGCCCCGGCGGACATGAGCGACTGGATCAGTTCGTGATGGCTCTTGACCCCCTGGTGCAAGTCCAGAACAAGTTGCCCGTTCTCAACTCCCGCACTGGCGACAATCGTCGAGCCGGCGAACGAAGCCGCGAGCCGATCGGCGGGCACACCGCCGTCTTCGAGCGAGATGACGATCCGCTCGCCCGCACTGGCTTTGGCGTACGCATCCTGGATCGACCCGGCGTACAGCAGTTTGCCCCGTTCGATGATCCCGATGCTGGTGCAGAACTCGGCCAGTTCTGACAGGATGTGCGACGAGACCATAATGGTCTTGCCCATGCGACCGAGTTCGACGAGCAGTTCTCGCATCTCGATCCTCGCTCGCGGATCCAGCCCGCTCGCGGGTTCATCCAGTAGCAACACCTTTGGCTCGTGGATCAAAACCCGTGCAACGCCCAGCCGCTGCTGCATTCCCCGGCTCAGGCTATCGACCATCGCGTACTTCTTGCCCGTCAGATCCGTCAGTTCGAGCACGGAATCGACGATCGTTCGGCGCTTGGCGCGTGGGGTCTTGAAGGCCGACGCAAAGAACTGAAGGTACTCATCCACCGTGAGGTCGTCGTACACACCCAGAAAATCCGGCATGTAACCGACAAGCGTGCGGATCACCGCGCCTTCGATGGTGACATCAAGCCCGCGCAGCCGCGCGGTCCCGGCATCCGGACGAGTCAGGCACGACAGGATCTTCATCGCGGTGCTCTTCCCCGCACCATTCGGGCCGATGAAGCCGAAGATCTCCCCCTCGCCGATATGCAGCGTGAGCGAATCGAGCGCGACGAGCGACCCGTACACTTTTGTCACGTTGGTAAGTTCGATCAAGGCGCAACTCCATCTTCATCTGCTTCTTCGTCGGGGGCCGCACCCGGATCTTCCGTCGCCGGAATCGGCGCAATCGGTGCGGGCGAAACCGCCGGCTGGATTGATGCCGCCCACTGCGCCGCCGCGGGATCGATCGGCACCAGCACCCGCGCGATCGTATCGTGAGAATACGCGGCTTCGCCAGGAAACTGAACCTCAGCGGGCATCCCGCGCAGCCGGATGAACACCACACCCCAATGCTGCGCAAGGTCCGTGGCTTGGCAGAGGTCGTGTACGAGTTGGGTCCGCCGGTCGGGGCCGACAAGATCGAACGCGACGCCGGGTCGCTTGATCACTTCGTCCCCTCTGGAACGCTGAATCGAGTACAGGTACTGATCCGTGTACTTGGTCGTAGCCTTCGCCGGATTCTGTAGTGCGTCCCAGGACTTGCCGAGCCAGACCTGCTCGGCGGTCCCGGGTTGTACACGCGCGAGGCGCAGGTCGATCGCACCGCCGGCCTCGGTGCCGACCGTCTGTGGCGAAACGGGGACATCTAGCGGGATCGAGAACCATGTGCCGTTGATACACGCCGCGG
The DNA here is from genome assembly GCA_041742635.1 of Phycisphaerales bacterium. Lineage (GTDB taxonomy): Bacteria > Planctomycetota > Phycisphaerae > Phycisphaerales > UBA1924 > JTS-AC122. The sequence goes on along the minus strand of JBGSIF010000351.1, from coordinate 998 downwards.
CCTGATGCAGCACCGCGCCGCCTGGAACGCCGGTGATGGTGAGTTGCAACGCATCATCATCCACACCCGCGGCGGCGACGACAGGACGCACCGAGATGCCAATCGGCCACGCCGAGCGAGCCTGATCAACGAACATTCTGAACGTCCACACTTTGAACGTGCCGGGCAAGAGTGTGTTCCCGCCCGCCCCCGCCGCGCCCACTTTGGCGTCGGACCCGAGCGACGAAAAATCCGGGAGCGATTGCCCGAACGTGTTGACGACGGTGCCCGCGCGACCTTGCCGGGAATACGGCATGTATACCTGTGCGCTCGCCCCACGCCACCAGCGCCCCGCGCTCTCTTGCGGATCAGTCAGCGACGCACGAGAAGTGGATGCGGCGTACACACCGGTATACGCCGTCGTCCAAGCCAGACTCGGCGAGTTGTCCGCTCCTTGTGACCCACTGCCCGGGGCGAGCATGATCGCGTCCACCACCGAGACACGGTTGATCCGTGTCGGGCCGGACCGCAGCAGCATGGGCAGCCAATACGCCAGCACAGACGCCAAGATAATCCATACAAGGCACGTCGCCCATGAATGTTGCCGCGCACGCACACGCCGCAGCACCAGTGCGTCCAGCGGACCGACGAAGAACGCGAGCACCAACAGCCCCGCGGCGAGCGCAAAGAAAATCGAGTTGCCGAACCGGGGCACGTCCGCCACATGGTTCAGAATGGCAATCTTGGCCGGGCCGGTCACGTTCACAGGGAATGACATGCTCGGCGAATCTTCATAGAATCCCGCGCTGTACCCCGTCGGGGCCGCCTTCGCGTCCACCTTCGGCATCCGCCCGCGCCAATCGCGCAGGGCGTGTTCGGTAATCCCCGCCCACACCGCACGGGTCGCGCCGGCACTCCCCGTCTCCGCCACTTGCGCAGGGTCAATCCCCACGACCACGATCCACCCGAAGCCCATCGGCCCCTCCGCGATCAACCCTTCTGCGGTCCCGCCGGTGGAC
>JBGSIF010000350.1:0-6584 GCA_041742635.1 Phycisphaerales bacterium | reverse complement strand
AAGCACCGCGCGGCGTGAATCCTGAAACGATCGGCCGCGGCCTTGCGGCTATACGGATTCCCTTTCACGACTGCCGTCGCCGCCCGCCCCGGGTCCGCCCCGGGCGGGCGGATCCGTCTGCCTCCAGACCCGACGCGATGCGCACAATCGGTCTATCTTTGTCCACATGTCACCCCCGCCCCCTCATGCCCCCCCCGCGCCCTCCGCCGCTTCCCTCCCGCACGACGAAGTGATCGTCATCCTCGACTTCGGGTCGCAGACCGCGCAGTTGATCGCACGCCGCGTGCGCGAGGCCGGCGCGTTCTCGTTCCTGATGGCGCCCGATGCCACGATCGAACAGATCGCCGCGTTGAAGCCCAAAGGCATCATCCTCTCCGGCGGTCCTTCGAGCGTGTACGACCCCGGTGCGCCCACGTGCGACCCGCGGATCCTCACCATGGGCATCCCGGTCCTGGGCATCTGCTACGGGATGCAACTGGCGTGTCAACTCCTCGGCGGCACGATCAAACTCGGCGACCGGCGCGAGTTCGGGCGCGCGAACCTGGCCATCCGCGACCGTGAAGGGCTGTTCCACGCGATCCCCGAGCGGACCGCCGTGTGGATGAACCATGGCGATCAAGTGACCGACTTCGGCGCCAATCTCCACGAGCGTGTGCCCGGCGCGACTTCAAAGGTACTCGCATCGACGGACACCTGCCCCATCGCGGCTATTCGGATCGAAAGCCCCTCGATGAAGTTCCTGGGCGTGCAGTTCCACCCCGAAGTCACGCACACGCCCCACGGCGTGGACATCCTCCAGAACTTCCTCTATGAGATTTGCAAGTGCTCGGGCTCCTGGCGCATGGCCGACTTTGTCCATACGGCGATCGAACGTGCGAAGAAGCAGATCGGCCCGGCCCGCGTGATCTGCGGCTTGTCCGGCGGCGTCGATTCGTCCGTCTGCGCCGCGCTGCTCCATAAGGCGATCGGCACCCAACTCACCTGCATCTTCGTCGATACCGGGCTGCTGCGCAAGAACGAGCGCGACCTGGTTGAAACCACATTCAAGGACCATTTCGACATCGACTTGCGCGTCGTTGATGCGAGCCGCGAGTTCTTGTCCGACCTCGCGGGTATCACCGATCCGCAGGAGAAGCGCCGCCGCATCGGGCACCGCTTCATCGATGTCTTCAACAAAGCCGCGGCGGAGTTCACCGACGCGCATTTCCTCGCGCAAGGAACCTTGTACCCCGACGTGATCGAATCCGGGCATGGCCACGCCGGGCAGTCGGCGAACATCAAACTGCATCACAACGTCGGCGGCCTCCCGAAAGACTTGACGTTCAAACTCGTCGAGCCACTCCGAGATCTGTTCAAGGATGAGGTACGCAAACTCGGCGAGGTGCTGGGTCTGCCGGACCAGATCATCTGGCGGCACCCGTTCCCCGGCCCCGGGCTGGCGGTGCGTGTGCTGGGCGAAGTCACCGAACCCAAACTCGCGGTGCTGCGTGATTGCGACGAGATCCTGATCGAAGAGATCGTCGGCGCGAACCTGTACCGCTCGACGAGCCAGGTCTTCGCGGTCCTGCTGCCGGTGCGCAGTGTCGGCGTCATGGGCGATGGGCGGACCTACGACAACGTCGTGGCGATCCGCAGCGTGGACACGCAGGACTTCATGACCGCCGATTGGTCGAGGCTCCCCTACGACGTGCTGGCGACCATCTCCAACCGCATCATCAACGAAGTGAAGGGCGTGAACCGCGTGGTCTACGACATATCGAGCAAGCCGCCGGCGACGATCGAGTGGGAATAACCCGCCGTGGTGCGAGTTTCCAACTCGCACAAGATCCCGCATTCTGGACCTAACGTACAAACTCACTCTACCCACGCATTCCTTCACTCCCGTGCGTGCCTGATAACCGGCATGATTGAGGCACGAAATTTGTGGTCACATCACGTCGTTCATGCAATAATTGCACTATGAGCCAGACCCGCACATTCGAAGTTCCTGGCGAGCAAGCCGATCGCCTCGAAGCCGAGGCCAAGGCGATGGGGCTGACGGTCCCGGCGTACATCGAGTTCTTGCAGAACTGCCAGCGCCGTCAGCACGATTCGAAGTTCGCTGACGCAACCAAGTACCTCTTCAAGAACTATCCGCAGACCATGAAGAAACTCGCCGAGTGAACTATCCACTCAAAATCGGGCAGCCTCACTTCCTGTCGCTCGAAGAAGTGCTGACGCTTCATCGTGCGTCGATCGATGCCTATGGCGGTGCCGATGGTGTGCTGGATCAGGGCAAACTCGAATCGTCTTTGGCGATGCCGCGTCAGGGGTTCGGCAGCGACTATGCCCACGAGTTCCCGTTCGGCATCGCCGCCGCCTACGGCTTCCACCTCGCCATGAATCACGCGTTCCGCGATGGGAACAAACGCACCGCATTTGCCGCGATGGTGGTCTTCCTGCGCATGAACGGCTGGAACTTTGAGATGCCGGATGAAGAGGCCGCGGCGATGATGCTGGAGATGATCGAGCGTCATCGCGAGAAGGCTTGGCTGGCGACCAAACTCGAAGAGTCATGCCGCCCACGACCCTCAATCGAGGTACGAGATTTTTTCAGTCAACTCACCTTCGAGCAGGTCAAGAGTTTTTTGGATTCGGGCCGCAGTGGCACCGATGCGGCACAAGCACACTCAGAACGTGCACAGACAATGCAAGAAGCACTGCGGTCAATACCAGCGATTCAACAAGCCGTTCTTGGTGCGCAGGCCGCTGCAAACAATGGTGACCAAGCCGCCGCGGATCGTTTGTACGCGATGTCTTATTTGATGACGGCTATGTATCGCCTCGCCGAAGACATGGGCTACGAGTGGTGATCCGTCGGTGGGAGCCGCACCGAGCGCTACGATGGGACGATGCCTGCTCCTGACTCTCCAAATGGATCGAAGAACACGCCACACACACAAGTGCCCCCGCAGTCCACCCCGACCGCCAGCCGGCGTCGTTTCACCGACTACATCGCCAAGCGAAAAAACGCCGGCGCCGACGAGCGGGTGAACCTCTCTCGCACGACCGACACCAGCGAGCCACCGAAGCAGGCGAAGAAGAAACTCAAACGGTCGTTCTTCACCCTCCTTCGTGAGTTCTGGAAACTCCTCCGAGGGAAGCACCACATCGTCTACTTCGGCGTGGCGACCGTCACGATCTCGACGCTCCTGGGCCTCATCCCACCCGCCGCCACCAAGGTCACACTCGACTTTATCCTGATTCCCACGCCCAGTGCCGATGCACTCCGCAACTGGCTCCACGCTCCGGATTGGGTCACGGTTCCATCGACCCCGCGCGGCCAGTTGTTCGCCGTGTGTGCCGTGCTCGTTCTGGTCTCGCTCATCAGTGTTGGGCTTGGTATCGCCGGGCGATATCAAACGACGCGGCTCACCAAACTACTCCAAGTCCGCGTCCGCCGCATGGTCTTCCAGCACGCCGTCCGGCTGCCCCTGCACCGTGTCCACCAGATCAAGTCCGGCGGCGTCGCCAGCATCCTCCGCGAAGACGCCGGCGGCGCGGCCGAACTGCTCTTCAGCCTCCTCTACAACCCGTGGAAAGCGATTGTCCAACTCGTCGGCACGCTCATTATTCTCGCGGTCGTGGACTGGAAACTGCTCGTCGGCGCGATCGCGGTGATCCCCGCCGCGTACTTCAGTCAGAAGACGTGGATCAGTCGCATCCGCCCGATCTTCACCGATATCCGTAACACCCGAACGCAGATCGACGCGCACGCCACCGAAGCCTTCGGCGGGATGCGTGTCGTCCGCGGATTCAACCGCCAGCGCGGCGAAGCCGGACGGTTCATCCGCGGCAACGACCTCATGGCTCGCCAGGAACTCCTCGCGTGGTGGTGGTCTCGAATCCTTGAAATCATGTGGATGATCATGCTCCCTGTCGCGTCCGCCGCGGTGCTGCTCTACGGCGGCACACGCGTCCTCGCCGGCACCCTCACGCTCGGCGACCTTATGATGTTCTCCTTCTACCTCATCATGCTGCTCGGCCCCCTCGAATCGCTCACCAACAGCGCCACGGCCATCCAGAACCAACTCGCCGGGTTTGACCGCGTCCTCGACCTGACGTCCGAGCCGCTCGAACTTGATGGGGCACCCGCTCCCAGCGCAGTAGCGATCTCGAAATCCAACGGGCAACGCCCCAGCCTCCCCACGTACGCCACCAACTCGCCGGCGCACATTTCCTTTGACGCTGTGTCGTTCGCATACCCGGGCCACGCGGATCATGTCCTGCACAGCATCACGCTCGATGTCCCCGCGGGCAAGACTGTCGCACTTGTCGGACGCAGCGGTGCGGGCAAAACCACATTGTGCAACCTCGTCGCTCGCTTCTACGACCCCACCGCCGGAACGATCCGGCTCAACGGCACGAACGTGCGCGACATCCCGATCGATCTCTATCGCCGCCGACTGGGCATCGTGGAACAGGACGTCTTCCTCTTCGACGGAACGATCTCGGAAAACATCGGCTACGCGCGCCGCGGCGCTTCTCCCGAACAGGTCCGCGAAGCCGCCGACGCCGCTCATGCCGACGAGTTCATCCGTCGGCTCGAACGTGGGTACGACACCATCATCGGTGAGCGTGGCGTGCGACTCTCCGGCGGTCAAAAACAGCGAATCGCCATCGCTCGCGCGATCCTCGCCGACCCTCAGATTCTCATCCTCGATGAGGCAACCAGCAACCTCGATTCCGAAAGCGAAGCCTTGATCCAAGTCTCCCTCTCGCGCCTGATGAAAGGACGCACCTCCTTCGTCATCGCGCACAGGCTGAGCACCATCCGAAACGCCGACCTGATTGTCGTTCTCGAACACGGACGAATCATCGAGCAAGGCTCGCACGAGTCGCTCCTCGCGGCCGGTGGGCGCTACGCCGAGATGCTCGAACTGCAACTCCACCCGGAGCGAGCCGCGGAACTGACGAAATTAGCGACGATTCCGTAGTGCGAGTTTCCAACTCGCACATGCCCTTGTCCAATGAAGCACTGGCCGATGAGGCGAAGGCCAAACGTGCAAGTTGAGAAACTTGCACTACGGAATGTGCAAGTTGGAAACTTGCACTACGGCGTCGGGGCCGCGAGTGATCGAAGCCGCTCGATATACGCGGATGTCGGCGTGACCTTCCGCCGCCCCATCACGGTTTGCGCAATCTCCAGGAACTTCTCGAACCGGAACGTCTTCGCGCCCGCGTCCGTGACCCATGAAAACCCGTGTACGCAACCGCTCAGGGCCGTGCTCGCCGCCCACATCGTGCCGGTGTGAACGATCGACCCGGTCATGATGCGCGTCGAGATTGCAAACTTCACATGATCACCGACGATGCACCCAAGGAACTGCTCGCCCGTGCGTTCGTTTGAGCCGTTGGGCGTCGCGCGTGCAACGACCTCGCCATACGTGTTGAGCAGGTTCGAGTTCGTAGTCCCCGCACCGAGGTTGGCCCATTCGCCGATAAATGAATCGCCGAGGTGGCCGTCGTGGGCCTTGTTAGCGAAGCCTTGGAAGATAGTGCCGCCGACCTCCCCGGCGACCTTGCAGTACGGCCCGATCGCGGTCCCCGGCTTGATGATCGCTTTGTCCAGCACCGTCGAGTGCGGGCCGATGTACGCCGGGCCGATGATGAGCGTGTGCGGACGGATCACCGCGTGCTCATCGACGACGATCGGGCCGCCCTCGATGTCGAACGTCGCCGTCGGATAGACCTTTGCCGTGGGGAAGATTACGGGATGCTGGTTCGACGTGATCGGGAAACCCTTGCGCGACGGGCCGGCGATGACGTGGACCCCCGGTAAATCGGTTTGCGACAGCATCATCCGAAACAAAACCAGGTCCGCCGCGAGGCAACGGTCGCGGAACGTCTTGACATGCCAGGGGCGCGAGAGCAGCGCGGGCGCGGGGAGTTCGGCGATGGCCCTCCACACGGGCACCTGACCCGCGAGCAACCGTCGAGTTCGCCGTTCAGGCTCCAGTTCGCTGGTCCAGACAAGCGAACCCGAGCCAGATCAGCGAACTGAGCGGCTCACGCGGGACTCGGGGGCGCGGACAGGCGGGTTTGGACCTCTTTGAGGGACGGGTTGGACGCCCAGGTGCCGTCGGGGAAGTGCAGGGTCGGCACGGTCTGGTTGCCGCCGTTGGCCTGCTCCACGAGCGTCGCCGCGTCCGGGTGCTCCTCGATGTTGACCTCGGTGTACGCGATCCCCGCGGAGTCCAGCTGACCCTTCAGGCGGCGGCAGTAGCCGCACCAGGTCGTGGAGTACATCGTGACTTCACCGGCGGGCGGGGTCTGCGTGGTCAAGGGGTCCTCATCGGCTCGTCGGGTCGGGCTTCGTCAGGTAGGGCACTGTCTGGAACCCCGGCTCGGTCGTGGCTGTTCCCTCGACCACCCGCGGCGGCTGTCGGTGGGGACTGGGAGACTCATCGGTGATGTCAGCCGACGAGATCCTCGAAGCCCTCGACCCCGACCAGCGTGCGGTCGCCCTTGCCCTGACCGGACCGGTCTGCGTACTCGCGGGCGCCGGGACCGGCAAGACGCGCGCCATCACGCACCGCATCGCG
>JBGSIF010000349.1:0-4581 GCA_041742635.1 Phycisphaerales bacterium | reverse complement strand
TCTGCGACGACGCCGACTGCCCGCACCCGACGATCTTCAGCGAATCGGGGCGGGCGATGAGCAGCGCGGCGGCGGTCGGGGCCGTGCGAGGAGGCGGCGCGAGATAAATTTTGCCGCATCGACCTGTCGCCCACTGGTCACGGGTCCAAACCGCACTATCTTTATTGCATCGGCGCGCGTCCGTGGTGGGCGCACTGACCGACTGCTGACCTCGATCCGTTTCCGCGGCTCGGTGCGCCAGCCTCGCACTGCTTTCGCCGGCGCACCGTCGATCATCTCAAGCGCGCCGGCACGGTGGTCACACTCGATTATGGCGACTCTCTCCTCGTCCGCGAAGAACGCGTTCCTCCACGGCAAATGGTCCAGCGAAGACTCCGCCAGGCTCTACGGCCTGGCCGACTGGGGCAAGGGGTACTTCGGCGTCAACGACGCCGGGCACCTGACGGTCATGCCCTCGAAGGACGCGGGTCAGCAGATCGACCTGTTCAGCGTCGTCGCCGGGCTGCGAGAGCGCGACATTCATACGCCCGTGCTGGTCCGCTTCAGCGGGATCCTCTCGCACCGCCTGCACGAGATCCGCTCCGCGTTCGACAAGGCGATCGCCGACCACGACTACAAGGGGCAGTACTCGTGCGTCTACCCCATCAAGGTCAACCAGCAACGCCACGTCTGCGAGGAAGTCCGCAACCTGGGCGCGAAACTCAACTTCGGGCTCGAGGCGGGGTCCAAGCCCGAACTCCTCGCGGTGCTGGGGCTGACCGACGGCCTCGACCAGATGCCCATCGTCTGCAACGGGTTCAAGGACGACGAGTTCATCGAGATGGTGATCCTGGCGACCAAACTGGGGCGCAACATCATCCCCGTCGTCGAGAAGTTCAGCGAACTCGAACTGATCGTCAAGCACGCCGAGAAGTACAACGTGCGCCCGAAGATCGGGATCCGGGTGAAACTCTCCTCGCGCGGCGCGGGTCGTTGGGAGTCGTCCGCGGGGGTGCGCTCGAAGTTCGGGCTGTTCGTCTCTGAGGTGCTTGAAGCCGTCGAGTTCCTCAAGAGCAAGGGAATGCTCGACTGCCTCGGGATGCTGCACTGCCACGTCGGGAGCCAACTCTACGACATCCGCTACATGAAGAATGCCGTGAACGAACTGGCGCATGTGTACACCGAACTCCGCCGGCTGGGGGCGGGGATGAACACCATCGACATCGGCGGCGGGATGGGCGTGGATTACGACGGCTCGCAGTCCGCGTGGGACTCGTCGATCAACTACAGCGTCGAGGAATACGCGGCGGACGTGGTCTACCGCATCAAAACAGTCTGCGACGACGCCGACTGCCCGCACCCGACGATCTTCAGCGAATCGGGGCGGGCGATGGTGGCGTACCACAGCGTGCTGGTGATGGACGTGCTGGGGATGAGCCGCTTCTCGGCCTCGCCGGGGATCGAGAAGATCAAGGACGAGATGAAGAGCGAAACCGAGCCGCCGCAGCCGGTGCTGGACCTGATCGATGCGTACGAGCGGCTCGGGGACCGCAACCTGGTGGAGGTCTACCACGACGCGGTGCAGGCGCGGGACGAGGCGATGAGCCTCTTCTCCCTCGGCTACATGTCGCTGCCGATGCGGGCGGCGAGCGACCGGCTCTTCTGGGCGCTGGCGCAGAAGATCGCGGAGAAGGTCAGCAAGAAGGAAGACGTCCCCGAGGAGTTCGAGAGCCTGCCGGAACTGCTGAGCGATATTTACTTCTGCAACTTCTCGCTCTTTCAGTCGATGCCCGACTCGTGGGCCATCGACCAGTTGTTCCCGATCTGCCCGATCCACCGGCTCAGCGAGGCCCCCACGCGCCGTGCGATCCTGGCGGACATCACCTGCGATTCCGACGGCAAGATCGACCACTTCGTGGACAAGCGCGTCGAGAAGAAGACTCTGGAACTGCACGAACTCCGCGAGGGCGAGCAGTACTTCCTGGGCGTCTTCCTGCTGGGGGCGTACCAGGAGATCCTGGGCGACCTGCACAACCTGCTCGGCGACACGCACGCGGTGCACGTCAGCGTGGACGACGCGGGGGAGTGGTACATCGAGGAAGTCGTGGAGGGGGACACGGTGAAGGAAGTGCTGGGGTACGTGCAGTTCGACGCCGACGACATGCAGCGGGCGATGCGCAAGAGCATCGAGACCGCCGTGCGTGCGCGGCGGCTCACGGTCCCCGAAGGCCAGAGCCTGCTGAACTTCTACGAGGCGGGGCTGGGGGGGTATACGTATTTGGAGGAGTGAGCGCAGTGTAGAGACGGAGAGATGGTGGGAAGGCGATACAATCGAGTACCAATGAATCGAATGAAACTCAGCAACGTCGGCCCGATCAAGTGTGCCGATATCACCTTCGGCGATCTGACCGTGCTTGTCGGGCCTCAGGCAAGTGGTAAAAGCATCGCGCTGCAGTTTCTCAAGTTGCTGCTTGACAAAGGGAGGGTGCATCAGCAGCTCACGGACCACGGGATCGACTGGGGACATGACCAGACAAAGTTTCTCGATGCGTACTTTGGCGAGGGGATGCACGCGATCTGGCAATCGGACAGCCGAGTTGACAGCGATGGGAAAGAAAAGTTCATGGCCAGCATGGCAAGACGGGGCCGTGCGGACGTAAGCGAGCATGTTTTTATGATCCCGGCGCAACGAGTGCTGGCCGTACGGAACGGCTGGCCGCGGAACTTTTCCGACTACGTACCGGGCGATCCGTTCGCGGTGCGAGAGTTCAGCGAAACACTCCGGACTCTCGTCGAGAAGGAGTTTGCAACGGAGATACTTTTCCCGCAGAAGAATCGTCTCAAAGAGGAAATTCGTAACCTGCTCGAAGAGCATGTGTTTGGCGGCTTTTCACTCTGCGTGAACAAAGTCGCTTCGCAAAAACGGCTCGTACTCTCACAGCAAGGTGCCGAGCCGTTGCCTCACATGGTCTGGTCCGCGGGGCAGCGTGAGTTTGTCCCCCTGCTTCTTGGCCTGTACTGGCTGATGCCGCCGGCGAAAGTGGCGATGCGTGATAATATCAAATGGGTCGTTCTTGAAGAGTTGGAGATGGGACTGCATCCGAGGGCGATCAACGTCGTGCTGCTGATGGTGCTGGACCTGCTCAAACGTGGATATCGCGTCTGCGTGTCCACGCACTCCACTCAGGTTCTTGAAGCGGTCTGGGCCATTCAGCAACTCAAGGAGAGTGAGGCCGACGCGGCATCACTCCTCGAAATGTTCCACTGCCCTCCAACACCCCCGATGAGAAAGATCGCTCAGGCAGTACTGAAGAAGAACTATCGCGTGCATTACTTTGACCGAGAGAGTCGAACAAGCCTGGACATCTCCCGACTCGATCCGGGTGCCACGAGCGAGTCGGAGGCAGCCTGGGGCGGGCTTGCCGAGTTCAGTGCGGGCGCGAACCAGGCCGTTGCAGACGCGGTGTCCGCGCGCGGGAGCCGGCGATGAAGGCCGCCTTCGGCGACCGCGTACGGCGTTGCCCACCACTCGCACCGCATGCTAATAAGGGATTGCAGGCTCTGAGTAAGGCCGACCGTGATCGTGTCCAGCCGAAGAAGGCCGCGAACCTCACGGGAAGCATCAACATCGACCACGCGCTGAAATCGATTTGCCCAAACGACCCAAGGTGGGACTATGCAATCGGGTATCGATCTTCGACCGGGACCGAAGTTGTCCACTGGATCGAAGTCCATCCTGCGACCGACCGCGAAATAAAGTCGATTGAAGCGAAACTCAACTGGCTCCATTCGTGGATGACCGCCAATGCCGCTGAGTTGGCGACGCTGCCGTGCAAGCATGTTTGGATATCGAGCGGTCGCACCCGCCTGACGCAGACCTCGCCAGCACTCAGGCGACTTGCGCAGCGTGGCTGCCGGCATGTCGGCTCCTCCTACTCACTCGATTGATGACGGCTGGCACCGCGGCACTGGCGTGACTTGCCTTTTACCCGGCGCTCGCTGCACACGCGACAGGCCAAGCCGTGCAACCGGCCAAAGGGAGCAGGAAGCCAAGCGCCGGTGTGGGTTTCTGGTGTTGCCGAGTCTAACGAGGGCGCGAGCGGCTGGATCCGTCGTTCCTGCGACCGTCCCAACAGGGGGGCGGGTGGGTCCGCTCACTCGCGCGCCTGTGGGGGTGAGTCTCACGGGCCTCCCGGGCGTCCGGAGGGGTGTTAGGGTGGGTGGATCGGGCGTCCGGGCCGGGGGAACGAGCGTGAGCGTGGGCCAAATGTGCCGACGGAAGATCCGGAGGGGTGAAAAGGGGATCCGCGCGCCCGTTTGAGCCGATCTCGCCGCCGTCCGGAGAACCCGGAGGCACGGTTGGATGATGCGCCCGCGGGGGAGGGGGGGTGGGGGGGGGTGGATCGACCCATAGGAGCCTTGTCATGGCCGAACGACCGATCCCGCGGGCCGACGCGGACTTTGATGCGTGGCAGGAGAACCTCGTCAAGTACATCAACCTGCACGCGATGACGCTCGGGCTGAAGGCGCCGGCGGTCGCCGCGCTCCTCTCGGCGTCGGCCAAGTGGGAGGCGGACCGCGCGGCGCACGTGACGGCGCGGG
>JBGSIF010000348.1:0-2039 GCA_041742635.1 Phycisphaerales bacterium | reverse complement strand
CCGCCGCCGCCGCCACCACCACCGCCGCCGGAGAACCCGCCGGTCTTCGGGCGGGCTTCGTTGACGGTGAGGTCACGACCACCGATGTTCTTGCCGTTGAGGCCTTCCATGGCGGCGCGAGCCTGGCCGTCGTCGTTCATCTCGACGAAGCCGAAGCCGCGGGCGCGCCCGGTTTCGCGGTCCATCGCGATCGAAGCGGAGGCGACATCGCCGAACTCTTCGAACATCGAGCGCAGTTCATCATCATTCGTGCTGTACGGAAGGTTGCCAACGTAAATCTTCATGATCCAAATTCCTGAACCCGAGCAATCAATCGAACCGGTGCTGAAAACTCGGGCGGAATTCGAGCGTCGGCTGTGGCGGTAAGGGTCGTTTCACACGAAACGGCGTCCCCCCGCGACAAACAACTGTAGCGGCCCCAACCGGCCAAGTCGCCCGGTTCCACACGGATTGTCGAAATGCAGACCCCCGTCGATCCGTCACAAATCAAGATTCTCGCATCCTCAATCGCCCCCCTCGGTGCCTTCAAGGCAGGCAGGCGGCGGGTGGCCCCGGAGTCGCTGGTTTGTGATGGCGACCTCGGAGTCTTCGACAAGCCGACGAAGCACCAAGACACCGATGTCCTCGTCAAAGGCACGAGGACATCGGTGCCACTACTTCAGGGCCACCCGTCGCGTCAAGCGGCACTGGCCACCCGCAATAATCAAATCAAGACTTCCGGGCCACCCGCCGAGATTCGGTGTCTTGTCCGCACAGGTCCACCAAGACACCGAAGTCGGGCCTCAAATGCAGACCCGACTTCGGTGGCACGCGTCGATCAAGACTCCTGGGCCACGCACCGCTCCTTCCGGCCATTCTTGCGCTGTTGCTCACGATGCACCCGCACGGGTTGACCTTGCGTCTGCTCCGCTCGGCCCTTCGATTGTTCCAAACCCAATTGCTTTTGCTCCAAAAGTCGTTGCGTTTGCTCCACTCGCCGCTTCGTTTGCTCTGCTGGTCGCTTGGTTTGCGTGAGTCGCCGTGGCGTGCGCTCCGTTCGCCGCGGCTTCTGTGCCCGTCGCCATGGCGTCGGCCCCGCGCGGCGTGCCAAAACGGCCGAGTCAGGGGGCGTCGGCCCCGTTCTCCCCCCGCCGTTCAAGTTTTTGGAGGTGACGGGGTGGCGCGGGCGGTGGTGGGGTAGGGTGGTAAGGCGAGTAGGGGGTGGGGGGTGGGGGGGTTAGTGGGTTGTGTTCGTGTCAGCACGCCGCACGCGCAGGTTCAGCACCTCGACCACCAGCGCGAACGCCATCGCGAAGTAGATATACCCGCGCTCGATGTGCTCGCCGAAGCCGTCGGCCACGAGCATGACGCCGATCAGGATCAGGAACGACAACGCCAGCATCTTCATCGTCGGGTGTTTCTCGACAAACCGGCTCACCTTCCCCGAGAAGACCATCATCACGATCACCGCGATCACGACCGCGACGACCATCACGTTGATGTCCTTGGCCATGCCGACCGCCGTGATGACCGAGTCGATCGAGAACACCATATCGATCGCCAGGATCTGGAGGATGATCGTCGAGAAGGCCTTCGTTCCGGCTTTCGCGCGAGAGATTCCACGGGACGGATCCGGCGTCTGCCCCGCCGCGCTCTCGCCCCCTTCGATCTTGTGGTGGATCTCCAGCGTCGCCTTGGCGATCAGGAACACACCCCCCAGCAGCAGGATCACGTCCTTGAGCGAAGGCGAAAAGTTGATGAAGTACGGCGACCACGCGGCCTCTTTGAGCGCCGTCCACTCGAACAGCGGCTTGGTCAGCCCCATCAGCCAGCCGATCGCCAGCAGCAGCAGGATGCGCGCGGCCATCGCAATGCCCAGCCCGATCAGCCGTGCCTTGGCCCGCTGTTCCTCGGGGAGTTTCCCCGTCAGGATCGCAATAAAGACGATGTTGTCGATCCCAAGCACGATCTCCAGCGCGGTGAGCGTCAGGAGCGCGACCATATTGTCCGGCGTGAAGAATGCTTCCATATCACCTCATCTCCCCTCCCCCCCCACCCCC
>JBGSIF010000347.1:0-5860 GCA_041742635.1 Phycisphaerales bacterium | reverse complement strand
CGGCCTTTGTGATGAAAGGCGCGTCGTTCACACCACCATCATCGCCGGGGGCCACACCTTGCGCCACTCGCAGTCTGTTCGCGCCGCACACGCGCCGAACGCCGCGCCGCCGGGCTTATCTGAATGGCATTCGGCCTGCTTCTGAGGACCGACTTCGGTGTCTTGGGGTGTTATCGAGCGAACGAAGACACCGGCCTGTTACTTGACCGTGCGGTTGGAACGCTCTGCCTCGGGAGGCAACACGCTATTGAAAAGAGGAGAACGCCTGTGGTGAATCTTGAACGTGGGTTGTCATATTCAGTGTCTATTGCAGCATTGACCCTGATGGCAGCACAGACAGCGATGTCGCAAGTGGTCGTGTCGCACCAGGGTTCGGCAAGTCCTGTCGCGGAGGGATGGGTTCAGCGCGGCCAGGGAATCGGGTGTTCGGCAGGTCCATTCCAAGTTCCCGCTCCGCATTGGTTCATCGGTGATAGCAGCGGTGCCGCGGGTTCGAACTTGTACTATGAACACGCCCTGACTCCGGAACAAGTCCAACGCGCTTCGACGGAGGGCTTTGTTCTGCGCGCACTCGTTGATGTCGTGGACACCGTGCCGAGTTGCGCTCACGGCTCTGTTGTGGTTTCGTTCTTTGACGGCACAATCACGCGCACGATCTTGTTCGGCACGACCGTTGTCGAGTACAACACCAGCCCGCCGTGCCCGATCGACGACCGTCCCTGCGACATCAACCATGATCTGATGGCCCAGCAGACGCCCAACGGGACGGTGCTTTGCGGCGACGGGCCGTGCTTTGCACCGACGACCGGTCCTCGAACACTCTTCCCGCCGATCGGGGCGAACTGGTGCGAAATGCACTTCCGGCCCGTGACGGGAGAGACTCCCTTCTGGCACCAGGCCCCCATCGGGCACACCCAGCCCGGCATCATCTTCGGCAGCGTGTCCGACTGCACCTTCGGACACGCGCAGTACCATCGAGTCGAGTTTGGTATTGGTGCTTTCGCCGACAACGGCGGCGACTACCTGCCCCGAGTGCTCCACATCGATCATTCTCGCCCGTTCAGCCTCGATGGAGCCAGTTGGGACCGCGCGTTCAGAACGCTGCAAGAAGCGTTTGCGGCCGCTGCCGCTCGGCCTGCTTTCGCACCCGTCACCGAGATTTGGATCGCACGAGGGACATACGTCCCCGGTCCAGCTGGGAATCGCGCGGCTTCCTTTATTCTGCCGCGCAGCATCCCGATCTTTGGGCACTTCGCAGGCACCGAAACGACACTTGCTGAGCGAGACTTCACGAATCTGCTCAACGAGACCATCCTCTCCGGCGATCTTCTTGGCAACGACGGACCAAACTTTGCCAACCGCGATGACAACGCTCTCCACGTCGTTCGTGGAACCCTCATCGGGGGCTTTGGCATTTTTTCAACGCTCGATGGACTGACAATCAGCGGTGGCAATGCGGACGGAACCGACGGTGCGGATCAGCATGGAGGAGGAATTCACGGGGAAGGGTCTTCGTTCACACTCAGGCGCTGCACCATGCGTGACAACTCGGCAAGGACGAACGGCGGTGCGTTCTATCTCACATCTTTCAGCCCCGCAGAAACCATTACACTCATGGAAGACTGTACAATCATTGGCAATCGCACGACGCAGGCCAGCGGCGGCGGCATTGCGCTCACTGCGGGATCGTTGACGCTTCGGCGTTGCACGTTTGATTCCAATAGCTCGGGCACCGTCGGGGCCGGCGGTGGCTTGCACAGCGGCAGACCACTGATTGCCGAAGACTGCGTCTTTCGAAACAACCGTGCGCTCGGGCCAGGCAGCGGCGGCAGCGGAGCGGGGGCGTACCTCACGGGAGCTTCTGCTCAACTGACTGACTGTACATTCGAAGGCAACCAGGCGTGGCTTGGCGGGGGCCTGTTGTACCAAACCACTCTCGGCTCGTTGTCGCTTACGAGGTGCAACTTCGTCGGCAACACTGCAGGCGGTGCGAGCCTTCAATGGGGCGGTGGGATGGCGATGATCGGTCTCGGCGCGTCAACCGCAACGTTGAGCGACTGCACGTTCACCAGCAATGCCGCGCAGCATCTTGGTGGTGGAATCTACTGCAGCAACACCAATCTGACGCTCGTTCGGTGCCACTTGACAAGCAACGTCCAACTCGGAGTAGACGGAGAGGGCGGCGGCGTCTACGCCACGGGTCCATTCACTTCCTTTGATCGCTGCGTGATTGAGAACAATCGCGCGACGGCAAACGCGGGCGGAGCCCGTCTAGGCGGAACAAGCAGTATTCGCTCGAGCGAGTTCCGTGGCAATCGTGCCAGTTTTCACGGGTCTCACTTGGTTGCGAGCGGAACAACGATTTCCAACTCGTTGTTTGCCAATGGAACCGGTGGAGGTTCCGCGATCAGCTTTGCCAGCGGTGCACTCTCGACCGTCGTCAACTGCACAATTGCTCACAACAATGGTCACGCTACCACTCGGTGCAGCGACGCACCGGCAACACTTATCAACTGCGTCCTTTGGGGCAATTCCGGCTTCAACGGGCCCGGCAGCGTGTGCGGTGGAGGACTTCCCGCCGCACCGTCGCAGAGCTACAGCATTATTCAGGGAATTCATTCCAACCCCATGTTTGTTGACATCGACGGACCGGACAACGATCTTTCTACATGGCAGGATAATAACTACCGGCTCATGGGTGGCTCGCCCTGTATCGACGCGGGCAACAACGTTGCTGCACAAGGCATCATGTTTGACTTGGATGGAATGCCTCGATTCGTAGACGACCCTCTGACCATCGACACCGGGTTCGGGCCGTCTCCAGTAGTCGACATCGGTGCGTATGAGTTCCAGCCCGCCCCCCCGTCGTGCCCCGCCGACTGGAATGACTCCGGGACCGTCGATTCACAGGACTTCTTCGACTTCATCTCCGCTTTCTTTGCCGGCATCGCCGACTTCAATAACGACGGCGTGAGCGACTCGCAGGACTTGTTCGACTTCCTGGGCGTCTTCTTCGCGGGGTGTTGATCATGTGATGCCCGCGTTCGGATCGGCTCGCACTGCCTCCATACACTTGGGCGAATGCTCGACCTACTCAATCAACTCGAATCGACCGGATTGGCCGAACTCGCGGGCGCGGCGGACGCATCGTCGCTCGAACAATGGCGCATTTCGTACCTCGGGACCACCGGCAAGGTAAAGGCCGCGCTGGCCGCGCTGAAGGACGTGCCCAAGGAGCAGAAGCCCGCCGTCGGGGCGCGCGCGAATCAGGTGAAACTATCGCTCGAGCAGGCGTTCAAGGATCGGCAGTCGGCGGTCGGTGGGGGAAGTGGGGGGGGTATTGGAAGTGGGGGGGGCGCGGCGTCTGGCCCTCTGATCGACATGACCGAGCCGGGGCTGATCGCGTCTCAGGAACTCGGCCGGCGGCACATCATCTCGCGCGTGCGAGAGGAACTCGTCGAAGTGTTCGCCCGGATGGGGTTCGCGGTCGCCGAGGGGCCGGAACTTGAGGACGACGAGCACAACTTCGTCAAACTCAACATCCCGAATGAGCACCCGGCGCGTGACCCGATCGACAACTTCTACATCGACGATCCGGCGGTGTACACGCTGCCGCGGATGCTGCGGTCGCAGACCAGCACGGTGCAGATCCGGGTGATGGAAGAGGCGGTGAAGAAAGGAGGGGGGGGGCTCCCGGTGAAAGTAGTCGCGCCGGGGCGGGTGTATCGCCCCGACACGGTGGACGCGACGCACTCGTTCATGTTCCATCAGATCGAGGGGCTGTACATCGACCGCGGCGTGAGCATGGCGGACCTGAAGTCCACGCTGTTCCACTTCGCCCGGACGTACTTCGGGGCGGACGCCGAGATCCGGCTGCGCCCGAGTTATTTCCCGTTCACGGAGCCGTCGGCGGAGTTTGACATGAAGATCCGGCTGCGCCCCGATCAGCCCCCGCGCTGGGTCGAACTCGGCGGGTGCGGGATGGTGGACCCGGCGGTGTTCCAAGCGTGCGGGATCGATCCGGAAGAATGGACGGGCTTCGCCTTCGGGTTCGGGATCGAACGCATCGCGATGGGCAAATACGGGATCCCGGATATCCGGATGCTGTACGAGAACGACCTGCGGTTCCTGCGGCAAGTCTGATCAGCCTTCGACGCCGGGGCGGTATCTGCTTCTCGTCCGCCGCACCCGGCGCCTATCCGATCTACCGTGCGGTTCTCCGCTTTTATCCTTCATCAATCATCGCAATCCCTTCCCCAAGGAATCTCCTCGTGTTCCGCTACCTTTCGGGCATCCAACCCTCCGGCAACCTGCACCTGGGCAACTACTTCGGCGCGATCCGCGAGCATGTGCGGTTGCAGGAGAAGGGGGATTCGTATTACTTCATCGCCGATTATCATGCGTTGACGACGGTGCGTGACGCCGAGCAACTGCGGCACTTCACGCGAGAGACCGCGGTCACGTACCTGGCGTGCGGGCTTGATCCGGAGCGCTCGACGCTCTTCCGGCAGAGCGATGTGCCCGAGGTGTGCGAACTCATGTGGCTGCTCTTGACGGTGACGCCGATGTCGCTGCTGGAGAAAGCGCACTCGTTCAAGGACAAGACGGCCAAGGGGATCTCGCCGGACGCGGGGCTGTTCTCGTACCCCGTGCTGATGGCGGCGGACATCCTCGCGCAAGGCTCGCACATCGTGCCGGTGGGGAAGGACCAGAAGCAGCACGTCGAGATGACGCGCGACATCGCGCAGAAGTTCAATCAGACGTACAACCAGCCGGTGTTTGTGATCCCGGACATCGTGATGGGGACGGCCCCTTACGTGCCGGGTGTGGACGGCGAGAAGATGAGCAAGTCGTACAAGAACACGCTGGAGATCCTGGGGGAAGCCAAGACGCTGGAGAAGGCGGTGATGGGGATCAAGACCGACTCGTTGCCGCCGGAGGCTCCGAAGGATCCGGAGCAGTCCACGATCTTCAAGTTGTATTCGCTGGCGGCGACGCCGGAGGAGACGGACGCGCTGGCGGCACGATACCGCGCGGGGGGGCTGGGGTACGGGCACGCGAAGAAGGAACTGTTTGCGAAACTGGACGCGCTGTGCGTCCCGTTCCGCGAGCGGGCGGCGTACTGGCGTGCCGACCCGCACCGCGTCGAGACAATCCTGCAGAAGGGCGCGGCCAAGGCGCGCGAGAACGCACGGTTTATCTTGAACAACGCGCGCCGGGCGTGCGGGCTGGGATGAGGCCGGCCCGCCGGGACGCACGGGCGGGAGTGAAGAGGGAATCGATGCACTCCCAAGCCGACCCCGCACGAAGACGCCGTCGCGTCTTCGCCGCCTTCGCCAGCGAAGTGCCCCCCCCCCCCTCGCCTCCCCCGCCGCGGCCCGCCGGGCGTCTTCACGCGGCCTGCGACTTGGTCGTGACGTTGCGGACGCTCAGCCCGCTCTCTCCCGGTCCGCTGCGGCCGAAGTTGATGACGAAGACATCGGAGACCGGCCCGGGCGAGTCCGCGCGGCGGCCCTGCACGGTGTACTAGACGCTGTCCGGCCCGGCGATGAAACTGGAATCGACGTAGCGCTTCTCGCCGGTGGCGTCGAGGAAGGTGAAGTCGGACTGCCCGGCCTCGCGGCGGCGGATGATGTACGTCGTGCCCTGGGTGCCGACGGGGTTGGAGGCCTTCCAGCGCAGTTCGAGCGCCCCCGAGCCGGGCACGAGCGTGACGGTGAGGTCGGAGGGCTTGGCGGGTGGCGGGGCGGGCTGGGGCTCGGCGGGGGCGGGGATCTGCGCGAGGTTGTAGACGACGCTGGGCTTGGGCTGGTTCTCCGCAAAGCCGCGGATGGCGCGGAAGATCGGAAGAGCGTCGTGT
>JBGSIF010000346.1:0-32104 GCA_041742635.1 Phycisphaerales bacterium | reverse complement strand
CACCGCCGGTCGCGCCACCCCCGCAGCATGATCCAACCGGCGCCGCCACGGCGTTCGGGACGTCCTTCGTCGCCGCCCATGAGCCTGCCTTGGCGATCGCCGCGTAGCCCGTGCGCACCTGTTCTCGCACGGCGTTATCTTGAACGTGTGTGGTCGTCGCAGCACTGCCCGGCATCGAGTCGCCGCAGCATGTTTCGGAACAGCATGAACCTACTGACTTCTCGGTTGACATGATTCGATTTCCTTTCTGGCTAGTTCGTTGAGCGCGTCGATCGCTTGTGCGGGAGTTCAGATTCGATCTACAGAGCGTCGTTTTCCACCACCCGTCCGTGCCAACGTACTGGCGTTCCGTGTCATCGCGTGTGCGCCGCGCGCCGAGCCACGCGACGAATGATCGTTGCCGGCGGGCGTCGCACCGGCGCGTGCTTCGTAATCGCAGGCCGTGCCCCACGCTTGCGAATCTCCACCGCAACACGCTCTCGGTGAGTGCGACTCAATCGCGCCGGCAAGTTCACGCAGCGTCCGGCTGATCGCCTGATATGCTACTTCATACGACACCGTCCGCCCTTCTTTCCTCATCGTCACCACACCCGAACGGTGCAGGAGTTGGAGATGCCGGGAGACGACCGAAAAATCGACATCGCAGCACTCCGCGACTTCGCCCACGCTGCACGCCCGCCCGCACTTGATCAGGCACCCCAACAGGCGCACCCGTGTCGGGTCGCAGAGCGCTTTGAACAGCACGGGATCGAGCAGGTCATCGAGCGGGCCGCAGCAGGCTTTGGCTTCCTTCGGGGATCGCGGTACACGTTTGCTTGATTGCACCATCATGCAAGTATACCGCCCCGTCGTCTTTCTGTCAACTGTTCGTCGTACATGTCCGCCCCGCTTTCAGCCGCTTGGCTGTCATTCCAGCCGCTTTGGGAGTTTCCGTCGCGTCGAAAGAAATCGCACGCGGCTCGATCTTCCTATCGTAATAGTCGCATGTACCACCCAGTGATTCCGTGATCGCTTATGCTGAACTTCCTGTCATACTCGATCGCCTCGGCCACGGCACGCGTGCCGGATTGGTCGTCGCGCGATTCCATGAAACTGATCACATGGATCGGGCTGCTGATCGTCGCCGTCGCGGCGGGCGGCATCCTGCTGATGTACCTGCGACGAAGGATGAACGATCGAGAGTCCGGCATCCACGCCCCCGGCTCATTGATGGACGAACTGCGTCGCATGCGTCGAGAGGGGCTACTGAGCGAAGCGGAGTACGAAGCCAGCCGCCGCGCGGCCGTAGCGAAGCTCGCCGCCGATATGTCAGCACCCAAACCGGGTGCCAGCGGGCAATCGGCTCAAAGGGTTCCGCGTGCCGCGCCCGTCAAAGCACCCGTTCCCCCGCGCCGTTGCGTCGAGCCACGATCCGCACGCTTGGCGCGTCCCGGCTTCGACCTCACTGGCGAGCCTCTCCCCAAGCCTGTCGACGACGGGAACTGAGTGCCTCGACCTTACTATTCACGCATTGTTCTGCTGAGCGATGCGGATTCTTGCCCGGAGTGCAACTATTACCTTCTTGGTACTGTTATGAATCCAAGAGCCGATATCGAATGAACCGATCCGAGGGGTGTGCGGGATCCGGAGTCACCCGTGGGTAAGCGACCAAATCGAAGAATCGGGCGAGTCATCCTCGGCGTGGCTTCTGTGACGCTGCTACTCGGGCTGTTCGCGTCGTTGGCGTATTCCATGTTCGCCCCAGCACGCCGAACGTACAGCCAGGCTTCACCCGACGCCGTTCTTGACTCGGCGATGCTCATGGTCAAAAACGGCGACGCTCGCCTGCTCACCAAGTTGATCTACGCCGATTCACCCGAGATGCGCCAATCTCTCAATCGTTTGAGGCTGCTACTCCAGAACATGCAGGGGCTGGCCAAAGAAATCCAGGAGAACTTCCCAAAAGAAATTCAGGAGTTCCGCGAGAAAACCGAGAAGGAACTCAAAGAAGGCAAGACACCTGCGTTCCTCGCCGCCATCAGTGGTGGCTTTGGACGCGGGTCGCAGGCCAACATCGCGGTTCCGAGTGCCAACGGCGACCGATCCGAGACCGAGTCCGCCGTGCGTGAGTTTGTCGCGCGACAGTTCTCCGACCCATTCGGCTGGCTGGAACAGAACGCCGAGCGTCTCTCGACTCTCACGATCGCCGACGATCAAGCGACTGTCACCCTTGACGGTCGCCCCGTTGCGGGAATCGGCATCCCCCTCCAACTCGCTGAAGATGGCAACTGGTACATCAAACTTCCCACCGGGATGCCACCGCTATCCGATGTCCTCCCGAAAGCCAAGCCGCAGTGGATGATGTTCAACTCCCTCGTTCAGTTGCTGGACAACACCGTCGTCGAACTGACCACCGACGTGCGTTCGGGCAATCTGCGCAACCTCAAATCGATCGGCGACAAGGCGCAGGAGAAGATCATTTTTCCCGGCGCACTGTGGTTCACCGCATACTCGGCGGACCTCGATGCGCGCAAACGTGTCGATCGCGGCCTGCGCTCCTACCGCGAGCGACAGAAAGCGTGGGCCAAATCCCGCGACGACCGCGCCGCAGATGGTGCCGCGGGCGTCTCTCCCAAACTGCTCGCCGCACTATCAAAGATTGCCACCGAGGAACTCACTCCACTCATCCGCGCGCGAAAATCACCACCTTTCAAAGACATGACCGACGCTGCTTTTGAAGACCTCATAGCGGGCTGGATGAAGAAGCAGCGCCTCGGGGTCGATCCGGTCGGGCCACTCAAGAGTGATGCTATCGATCAAGCCGTCGAACGCTGGGAATCGGCACGGTCAACCGCTGCGACAACGAAGCCGAAGTGATGTCATGGTCGTCACACGCGATGCCTCGTGCGGCAGCGTGTGTCATTCCCCACAGTCATCCATCGATAGCGCAGCCCGGATCTCGCTCGTCAGTGCGGCCGCCGCCGCGGCATCGTGACCGCATTCCAAAAACTCCTGCGGCTGGACCCAGATCGCTCGCAAAGGGTCCGGGTCCATCGGCAACTCATACCGCGGCACGATGTGCCAGTGTACATGCGCCATCACATTCCCCAGGCATTCGTAGTTCACCCGCTTCGGCGAGCAGACCCGTTTGATCGCCGCAGCCACTTTCGCCACTTCTTCAAACACCACGCCTTGCCTTCTGATCGGTAAAAGCGAGAGATGCTCGACGTGTTCCTTCAGGAGCAGCACGCACCATCCCCGGAGGCATTGATGTTGGTGCAGCACCGCGAAGCACTCCCGCATCTCGGCGATGAACAACGGATCGGCACCGAAGCCAGTGCCAAAGCGCACGCACGCCGCACATGTGTTGGTGTGCTTCTTTGTCATGCTCTTCAGAACCCACGCCGCATGGGGTTTACCACACAGTTGTCACGTCCCAGCACCAGCACGTCGGCGATTTCGATCGCTTCCTTGAGGCTTTCCTGCGCTTGCTGGATGTCCGCCGCTCCGTGCAAAACCGCCGCTCGTTCGAGGTGTTCCTGGGTCGGGACCGCGTCGCCGCAGACCAGCGCGGTCCCGTTCCCGATGCCCGACGCCGGCCCACCTACGAGCACGCCGCACGTCCCCGGCGTCACCCCCGGCAGCGGGAACAAGTCCACCCGCTCGGCGAGCCGATCCGGCGCGGGCTGGCAACGCTTCAGAATCGCAACGTCGGTCTCGAGTGCTTGTCGAAGGTCATCGTCGCCGATGCTCGCCACGCTTTTGAGTTGTTTGATGAGCGGGACGCCCACCGCCTCTCGCTCCGCTTCGCTGATCCACCAGGTCGCGTGCTCGAACGCGAGAATCCCGCGGAAGACATCCGGCTTGAAGGCCGTGAGAAACACATGCGTGACTTCGCCGGGATGGATCCCCGTTCGTTCCGACAGCCGAGCCGTGAGAGCCGCGCCCGGCAGCCCGGGATCGATCAGGATCGTGCGTTTGCCCGAACGCACCAATGTGGTCGTGGCGTGCCCGGAGCGCACCGCCGCCCCTGCCTTTTCGTTCCAGAGCGGATTTGCCGCGAGCGTGCCGATGCTGATGACTCGTATATCCATGAAGCCCGGATCGTAGCAAAGCCCCGTTCGGGCAAATGAATTCTTCCGCTTCAATCTCGCGTACTAGCACGCCCACATACCCTCCCGCAGAAAGGCTGACATGCCCACCTACCTGCTCAAAACCGAACCCCGCACATTCTCCTACGCCGACCTGGTGCGCGAAAAAGAATCTACATGGGATGGTGTTTCCAACCCCGCCGCGTTGATCAACATCCGCGCTATGCGAACCGGCGACGACGCTCTCATCTATCACACCGGGGATGAGCGCGCCATCGTCGGCGTCGCTCGGGTCACGAGCAACCCGTACCAAGATCCGTCACAACCCGGCCTCAACAAAGACGGCCTCCCGAAGTTCGCCGTCGTGGACCTCAGTCCTCGCGGTGCCGCCAAATCTCCTCTCACGCTGCACGCCATGAAAGCCGATCCACGCTTCGCCGGGTTCGACCTGCTTCGTCTCCCTCGCCTGAGCGTTGTTCCCGTACCCGCTGCGATTGATCGTGTGATTCGAGCATTGACGGGCCTGTGATTCGCTCGCCGCGAACGCCGGCGCTTCTACCATCCTCACCATGCTGAAGTCCAGCAACCAGGCTCCGTTTGGCTTGATCGTCACGATCCTGATGTCGTTTTCCCTCGCGGCGTGCGCCTCGCCATCTCGGCGTCACGCGCTGCCCGTTCCTCGCGCCGAACAATCCGCCGCACCACAATCCAGGCCCACCGTGACATACCCACCCACCGAGTACACCGTCTCGCTCCTCTCACCTCAGACCCAGACCGCCACGATCTCGATGACCATTCGAGGCGTGCGTGGTCCAACCATTTATGTTGCAGTACCCGTCTGGCGTCCCGGCCGCTACCAAGTCCTCGATCAAGCCGGTTCTCTTTCGAGCATCGCCGTTCGCGGCGCACACGGTCAGCCCCTTCCATTCACGAAAATAGACAAGGCCACATGGCGCATCGACACCGCAGGCTCCGACCGCGTGACGTTTGCTTACCGCTTCTACGCCAACTCTCTCAACGACCGCACTCGGCACATCGACGACACCCACGCCTTCCTCTCACCCGCCGCAATATTCGTCTACTCCCCTGACCGGCGATTCGCACCCGTTCGTGTCAGCATCGAAGCGCCGGATGGTTGGCGGACATCCACCGGTATGGACCCTGAACTCGGTTCATCTAACACCTTCACCGCGCCGGATTACGACGTACTCGTTGATTGCCCACTCGAAATCGGCATCCATGATCGGCACGAGTTCGAGGTCGATGGCATCCCGCACGAGATCATTGTCTGGCACGCCGGCACGGCGCACACCAGCAAGCCCGCATACGACCCCGAGAAGTTCAAGCGTGACTTCGCAGCCATCGTCCGTGTCCAGCGCGACATCTTCGGCGACATGCCGTATGCCCGATATGTGTTCCAGGTTCATTCCGGCACCGGCCTCGGTGGCGGGACTGAACACCTCAACTCCACCATCATGCAGACCTCTCGCGCCACCTTCGAGGACGACGCGGCGTACAAACGGTTCCTGGGTCTGGTCTCCCACGAGATGTTCCACACCTGGAACGTCAAGCAACTCCGCCCCGCCGACCTCAAGCCCTACGCCTTCGCGCACGAGGACTACACCCGTCTGCTCTGGCTCGTCGAGGGCACCACGTCCTACTACGACGACCTCTGCCTCGTCCGCGCCGGCCTCATGGAACCCGACCGATTCATCGACATCATCGAGTCCATGATCAACACCGAACTCGCCCGCCCGGGTTGGCACGAGCAATCACTCGAAGAGTCCTCGTTCGACGCCTGGATCAAGTTCAACAAAGCCACCCCCGATGCCGTCAACTCCACCGTTTCCTTCTACAGCAAAGGTGCACTTGTCAGTCTGCTGCTCGACATGGAAGTCCGGTCCTGCACCGCGCACCGCCCCGCCGGTGCGGCCTCCCTCGACGACGTGATGCGCACCCTCTACACCCGCTTCCCCCTCAGCGGCCCCGGCTACACCACGCAGGACGTGCTCGATGTTCTCCGCGAAGTCACCGGCACCCCCTTCGACGACTTCTTCGCTCGCTACATCGCCGGCACCGACGTACCCGATTTCACTCGCGTCTTTGAAATCGTCGGCCTGACCTGCGAGAAAAGCACCGACGATACCAAGCCCTACCTCGGCCTTAGTATCATCGAAAAAGAAGGCAAAACCCTCGTTGCCGCCGCTCTCGCCGACGGCCCCGCCTACCGCGCCGGCATCATGTCAGACGACGAGATCGTGGCACTCGATGGGCGTCGCGTCCGCAAAGACGACCTCGATACAAGACTCAAATCCCACAAACCCGGCGACTCCGTCACCTTCTCATTCTTCCGCCGCGATGAACTCCGTTCGATCCAACTCACCCTCGACTCGGCACCGGCTCCGACATGGACCGTCACAGAGTCGCCCAGCCCGACCGATCAGCAGCGCCAAGCGTTCAATGCATGGCTCGGCCAGCGGAAGTAGCAACACGGCTTTGGGGTCGCGGACGACCTTCCGACTGATGTCGGATTTCACCACCGATCCGTTCTTCACTTTGCCTATACGCGAAACCCCCGTCGTGTCGGCTGACACGGCGGGGGGGCTGGTGGTTCGAGTGCTTTGGATGTTGATGCCGATTCACGCAAGCGGAAATCGAGCCATATCGACCGGTTCAAAGCGTTCGCGCCCGGATGAAGTCAGTCGATCAGCATCCGGAGAAGAAGTGTGCCAGGAACTCGAAAAAGTCTTGCGATGTGATCTGCAAATCAAGATTCAGATCCGCATTGCCGCGTGAGTCAAAGAAGTCCCCAAGAAAATCAAAGAAGTCATTGGAGTTGATGATCCCGTCGTGGTCGTAGTCCGCGGGGCACGGCGGAGGATACTCGATCGTCACATGCGCCGATTGACTCGACACAAACCCGCAGTCGTTCATCACAACCACCGTGTACGCCCCGGCGTCATCAGGCCCCACCGGATCGATCTCCAGGAACGTGTCGTGCGCACCTGGGATGTCCACTCCTTCGTGTTTCCACTGAAACTCCACATCCCCATAACCTTCCGCCCCGAACGCATCGGAGTACAGGTATACCGCCGAGTCCAGCGTCGTTGTCACGCTCTGCGGCTGCATCGTGAACATCGGCAAGAACGGATCCGGACAGTTGTCACCCACCGTGATCGACGCGGTCAGCACGCAGGTGATCAAGTTGCCGGGCACATCCGTCATTTCCCCGCCGACCATCACCCGCCGATTCGCGAACACGTCGTAGACAATCACCGCGCTATTCAGTTCTCCCGCGCGTGGCCCATCCTCATCGATGACCAGCGGTTCGTTGACCAGAAGTCGCTCCGGCCCTTCATCCACTTGATTCGCGCCCTGGATCAACGGATCTTCAGGCATCAACTCTTCCAATGCCACTTCGCGCTGTGCGACGACCTCCCGCCGTTGGACCCAGATCACCCGCCCGAGCGGATCCACATTCGTCACCGTCTGCCGAAGGATCGCGCCGGTCGGTAGGTACAACACCTCCGACTCGATCAGCGGCATCGCAAGCGGTGGCGGCGGCGGGGGTGGGGGGGGCGGCGGGTACGGCGGATTGAGTCCCCCGATCACCCAGTTGAACCGCTGCGCCGTGATCGGATGGCCCGCCGTGATCGAGACTCCAAAGTGTTCCAATGCGTGCGGCGCGGTCGCGTGATTCGGCGTGGTGTACACCAACCGGATCCCGATGTTCCCCGGCAGTGCCGTGATCGTCGGCGTTCCATAGTTCGGATTGTGGTACGTGTGGTATACATCCTCGGGGTGCGGACCTTCCAACTCGATCTCGAACTCGTTGCATTCGTGCTCGGTCTCGTTGTATACATCGAAGTTGCCGAGGTATCCGATGATCCGCACCTGCGCGCTCGCCGGTGCCGACAGGCAGGCGGCCGCCAGCAGGATTGCCGCGGCCGATGTACGATGCGCCCCGTGTCTCCAGTTCATGTTCATGTCTCCTTGTGCGGTGCCTCGGGCCACGGTGTCACATCGACACTCGCTCAGGCCCGATGAGGGATCATGCAAGTCCTGTGCCGCGACGTGCCGCTATATTGCTTCTAAAAACCATGAAAGCATGGCTGAACTCAAACATGCAAACAATCATCCGGATGAAGCAAGCCATGTTGGTTGTTAACATAACATATTGAGTCGCTGACTCAATACAAATATTATAGTACATATAAACATGAATAACGAGCAGGTTTTGTCTGCTTGTTCGGCCGGATATTGCGATCGAGCCTGCGTCGTACTATAAAAAAAAACGCATCGACTCGAAAATCGTGCCGCCGTGCTCGTGTGTTCTATTCCGGTATCATGGGCGAACGACGTGGCCCCGCCAAGCAGGGAAAACTCGAAATCCTGGCTCGCCATGTAAGGGAATCCCCCGCACGCACACTCGCAAACGCCATCAACCGCGGCCCAGTTCGCCCATCTCGATCGCCAGCCGGACGAGATCAGCCCGTGACTTCAAGTTGAGTTTTTTCATCAGCCTCGCTCGATACGATTCGACCGTCTTGACGCTCAGTCCGATCGTGTCCGCGATCTGCTGGTTCGTGTACCCCTTAGCAACTTCAGACAATACCTCCCGTTCTCTTTCGCTCAGCAGTTCCGTCGGCGGCGGAGCCTTCGTGTCAATCGCGCGACGCGGCAATATCTCCTCTACCGCCGTATGACCGCCGGCGTCAATAAATAGCCGCCCGCTCGCCACCGCTCGGATCCCCTTGATAAGTTCGGTGTCCGCCGCGCTCTTTACGACGTACCCCGATGCGCCCATCGCCATCGAACTTCTGACATACGCCGGGTCGTCGTACATCGTCAGCACCAAGATCCTGGCCTTCGGCACCGTTGATCGCAGCCGTTCAATCCCCGCCCCCCCGGCCGTACCGGGCATCGACAAGTCCAGCGTGACGACATCCGGATCTGCTTGGGCGGCGCCTTGTATTGCTTCCGACAGTGTCCCCGCTTCGCCCACGACGTGCAAATCGGCCTGCGCATCGATGAGCATCTTCAGCCCGCTCCGAAGTACCGCATGATCGTCAACGATGTAGACTCGTATACGGCTCATTGTTTTCCGCCGCCCGGAGGGACTCGTATCAGGATAGCCGTCCCGCGCCCGGACCCCGTTTCAACTTCCATTGTCCCGCCGAGCAGTTGAACCCGTTCCCGCATTCCTTGAATGCCCAGCGACTTCGCTGTCTTTTCCACCTCCTTGATCGAAAATCCGCGTCCATTGTCCCGGATACTCACTTCGAGCGTGCCTTCTCGAAGAGTCACCGCGAGTTGCGCCTTCGACGCGTCCGCGTGCCGCACAATGTTCGAGAGTGCCTCCTGAGCGAGCCGATATACCCCGATCTCGACACCGGGCGAGAAGTGCTGGTTGTTCCCGATTCGAATCTCCTGGAGATCGGAACCCCGCTCCCGAGCGTCATATCTTCCACCAATCGTTCGAGCGCCGCAGGCAGCCCCAGGTCTTCGAGCACGCCGGTGCGCAGCCCATGCGCCATCCTACGCGCTACTTCGAGGCTTTCCGAAGCGTTTCCCGCCAGCCGCTGCGCACGCTCGCGTGCCTGATGAATGTCGGGCGCATCGCTGATCGTGCGCAGCCCCACCAGGATTGCCGTGAGGAGTTGCCCGAGGTC
Organism: Phycisphaerales bacterium; assembly: GCA_041742635.1. Lineage (GTDB taxonomy): Bacteria > Planctomycetota > Phycisphaerae > Phycisphaerales > UBA1924 > JTS-AC122. Next base: position 22,362 of record JBGSIF010000346.1, on the reverse strand, counting down.
GTCGTGCAGATCGCGCGAGAGCCGCGCTCGTTCTTGCTCTTGTACCTCGATCACACGCGAGAGGAGTCGCCCGCGTTGCTCGAACAGCCGCTTCAGCGGGCGCACTGTGACAAACCAAATCGCCGGCGATAGCACCACCGTCAGCACTGCGGCATCCATCGCCGACAACGCCACGTCCCCGATCGGCCACGGGCTCCACATCGGCATCGTCAGCATGATCCCCATCTCGACCACGAACACCAGCACCAGCACCGTCCCAAACACACGCAGCGGCGAGGTGCTCATGGCGTACATTGTTTGGCTTCGTCTCATGCCTCTATCGTTTGCGTTCGTCCCACCATTATCGAGGCTTGCAACACGCGACTTCTCTTTTGCCACGCCGTTTGCCTATTCCTCCTGTCGTCCTTGAACTTCCGCGGTACACTTCCTGCCATGCCCAACAAAGTCTTTCCCACCGCCGCCGCCGCTTTCTCTGACCTCAAGTCGCTCGGTATCCTCTTCGACGGCATGACCGTCATGGTCGGGGGCTTCGGCCTCTGCGGCATCCCCGAACAACTCATCATCGCCCTCCGAGGCTCCGGCGTGCAAAACCTCACGTGTGTTTCCAACAATGCTGGCGTTGACGATTGGGGCCTCGGTCTCCTGCTTCAAACACGCCAGATCCGCAAGATGATCTCTTCCTACGTGGGCGAGAACGCCACTTTCGAGAAGCAGTTCCTCTCCGCCGAACTCGAAGTCGAGTTCAACCCCCAAGGCACCCTCGCCGAGCGCATCCGCGCCGGCGGCGCGGGCATCCCCGCCTTCTACACCGCCACCGGCGTCGGTACCCCCGTCGCCGACGATAAGGAAACCCGACCCTTCTTCCGCCCCTCCCAAGCCATCGGCGGTGCGACGATTCCAGGTCGTGGCTTCGCCGGCAAAGCACTCTCCACCAGTGGACCGGGCGTCCCGCCCGGCTCCCCCAAGCAGTCCGGCGATGCCCGCGACTACGTCCTCGAAACCGGCCTCTACGCCGATCTCGCGCTCGTCAAAGCCCACACCGCGGACCCCTTCGGCAACCTTGTTTACAACAAAACCGCTCGCAACTTCAATCCCATGATGGCGACCGCCGCCGCATTCGTCATCGCTGAAGTCGAAGCCCTCGCCGGCCCCGGCGAGATCGACGCCGACGCCGTCCACACGCCCGGCAACTACATCAACCGCCTCGTCAAAACCGCGAGCGAAAAGCGTATCGAGCAGCGCACTGTCCGCAAGTAGCACGGACTCGCGGCCGCCCGCGTCAACCCTCCGGGAATGTGTGACAGTCTTGTGACAACTGGCCACCACCGAACTGGGTATGCTGCGCCATGCGACTCCTTCACTCGTGCCTCGCCGTGTCCCTCTTTGCCGTCGCTGTGCTGTGTGCTTGCACTGGCCCGCAGGACATGTGCTCGGACGGCGAGACGGTCTTGAATCCAGAACGTTTGGTTTACGCCAAAGGCGAAGTGGTTTCAGCCATCGACAAGAGTTGCTGGATCGTCTTTCAGGACAAGGACAACAACTACTGGTTAGGCAGTGATGGCAACGGCGTGTGTCGCTTCGACGGCAAGGTCATCACACGGTTTACAACCAAGGACGGGCTCGCCCATGATCAGGTCCGCGGCATCCAGCAGCACGCCGCCTCGTGCGACATCCTCATCACGACCAACGGCGGCGTCAGCAAGTTCGACGGGCGGCGATTCGTCACCCTGGCGATCATTGAGATGAAGCCACCGTCTCCCGGCGATATCGCGGCATCGTCCACCTCATTCGCCTCGGCCTCGCCTCTGAACGAGGGTTGGGTACTCAACCTTCACGACTTGTGGCTGACAGGAACGGGCGGGCCGCGTCGCTACGACGGCACGACGCTGTATCAGTTGACGTTTCCAAAGAGTCCACACGCCGATGACTGGTTCACGAAGCACCCCGTTACGCGATGGAACCCGTACGACGTCTGGACCGTGTATACAGACCGCAAGGGAAACGTATGGTTCGGCACTGGGGGGATGGGGGTCTGCCGCTTCGACGGCCGGTCGCTTGACTGGTTGTACGAGCCGCACCTGACGGAAGTCAAAGGCGGCGGCTGGTTCGGCTTCCGCTCGATCTTCGAAGATCGCCACGGCGACTTCTGGATCTGCAACACACAGTTTCGCTACAAAATGCAGCCGCACGGCACCGCCGGGCAGCGGGCTGGTCTGCTCACGTACACCCGAGAGCAAGGCATGGACTTGGCCGGAAGTGCTACGACTGACAAGTTCATCTACTACCAGTCGATCACCGAAGACAACACCCGCGACCTATGGATGGCTCCGTACGCCGGCGGCGTGTGGAAATACGACGGCAAGAGCGTGTCGCACTTCCCCGTGAAGCACGGCGACGATGAGATCACAATGTTCTCCATCTTCAAAGACCGGCGCGGCGACCTGTGGATCGGCACGCACGAACACGGCGCGTACAAGTTCAACGGCAAGGCGTTCGAACGTTTCATGCCGTGAAAACTGCACAACCCACCGGATGGCGTCACTCGTCACTTCGTTGCAATGACCCGGCCTTGCGGGTCTTTGCTCGGGCGGTCGATTTGCTCTGAGCCTGCGCCTTCTGGCCCCAACCATGCGCGATCGGGTTTACCCAGGACTCTCCACTCGCCGAGTGTGGTTTCCTTTCGCAATTCACATTTTTTCCCTTTTCAGCGTGCCGTTTTGTTACACCCCATCCCCCGATTGCGTGATAGGTCTCACGTAGGGAGGTGGGGGGGTTTCCGGGTGTGGGGTTTGTTCACTCGCACGATTCAAAAAGGAGAATCACATGCACCGTTCGTCATCGTTCCGTCGATCCATCGTATCTCTGGCCGCTTCGCTCGCACTCGCCGCGGGTATGTCCGTCGGCGTCGGGCTTGTTGGGGGGTCCTCGGCCCTCGGGCAGGTGGGCACATCCGTGACCTACCAGGGTCAACTCAAGAACAACGGCGTCGCCGTCAACTCACCCGCCGACGTGCGGTTCAGCATCTGGGACGCCGCGACCGGGGGGGGGCAGGTCGGCACGACCGACACCAAGACCGGCGTCGCCGTCTCGCAGGGGTTGTTCAGCACGACCTTCGACTGCGGCGTGAACCCGTACACCGCCGACGCGGCCCGCTGGCTCCAGATCGAGGTCCGGAATCCGTCCAACGTCGGCGGGTTCGTGCTGCTGGGGAGCCGCCAGCGACTCACCGCCGCGCCCTTCAGCCTCGCCACGCGCGGGATCAATGTGCCTGCGAACGGCGAAGTCCATGCTCTGGGCACCTTCAAGGTTCCTGCGAACTCCGCTATCTTCACCCACGGCGGCGCGACCAACAACGGCGGTCGCCTCCACATCCAGTCCGGCAACGACGGCACCTTCGACGGCCTGTACCTCAACCCCTTCCCCAACGGGGGCAACGTCTACCTCGGCAACGGCGCCGGTGCCGCCAATCTCATCTGCTACGACAAGGTCGGCATCGGGACGGGCACGCCCCTGGGTTTGCTCTCGGTTGGTCCGGGCAGCCATCCCGACACGAACTTGGCCATCCAGACCTCGACGGCAGGCGCTGGAACCTCACGCTGGGTCGCGGTCAACAAGAACGGCGGGTACGGGCTGATTATGGGCTATGACGAGACCGACCCGAATGACCGCTTCGCGGCCATTCGCCAGGTCACGGGCGACCCGCTGCGGTTCATGGTGAACAACTTGACAACCGCCATGACTTTGGTGAACAACGGCAACGTCGGCATCGGGACCAACGCGCCGACCACCAAACTGCACCTCCTGGGTGGACGCCTCCGCGTCGACCAGTCCGACGGGGTTACCGGCTCCGGCGTCCTCGAGTTGTCCAACGGAACGTCGACCAGCGCCGTCTACACCGCGGCCGGCACTGGAGACATGGTCCTGAGCGCCGACGTAGGCAAATCAATCGCCTTCACCAGCGCCGTCGGTATCGGAACCTCGCCCACGCACGCACTCACTGTTCAGGGCAACACCAACACCATGCGCCTCATCGGGCCCACCGGCTCGTTCCAGTGGAACTCCCGCCTCAACCTCGGCGACGCCGACTACGTCCGCATCTCCGAGCTCGACGACGACTTCCTCGACCTTAAGGGCGCCAACGGCATCCGCGCCGAGAACACATTCTCCGCCCCCGCCAAGAACTTCCGCATCGACCACCCCAGCGACCCCGCCAACATGATCCTCAACCACGGGTGCATCGAGAGCGACCAGTACGTCAACCTCTACCGCGGCAACGCCGTCATCGGCAACGACGGCGGCGTCTGGATCCAACTCCCCGCGTGGATGAACGATCTCAATACCGACTTCTCCTACCAACTCACCAGCGTCGGCGCGGCTCAGCCCAACCTGTACGTCGCCGTCGAGGTGAACAACCAGAACCAGTTCCGCGTCGCGGGCGGGCAGCCCGGCGCGAAGGTCTCCTGGCAGATCACCGGCGTGCGTCACGACGCCTATGTGCAGTCCAACCCGCTCGTCGTCGAAGAGGTCAAGCAGGCCAAGGACCGCGGCACGTACCTCAGCCCCAACTCCTTCGGCGTCTACACCGCCGAGGAACTCGCCAAGATGGGCAACCGCAAGTAAGCAGCGGACTTCCTGACCCTCATTCACAACATCGGCGTGCGGCCACTCGCTGCCCGCCACCCACAGAAAGGAAGTTCCATCATGAAACTCAACGCATTCACCATGCTCACCACGGCCCTGCTCGGCGTCGCGCTCAGCGCCGCCCCCCAAGCCGCCGACGCCCAGGTGACGCTCGTCTCGCAGACCCGCAACGTGCAGGCCAACGGCTGCACACCGCCGCAGTCCCAGTTCCAGTCGGCCCCGGACTTTGACCCCTTCAGCGGCTTCGTCGGGTTCACTCCCTGCCCCTCCGGCCCCTTCGGCTTTGCCACCGCGGGCCAGGACTCGACGCTCAGCCCATCGCAGTTCACCTGCTCGCAGAACGCGACCGCGACCGGGAACGCGGGATGTGACAACCGCTTCCAGGTCGTCTTTGACGTGACGCAGCCGACCGACTTCTCCATCACGTGTATGACCAACCGCACCTTCAACAGCGTCACGCTCACCGGTCCCGGCGGTGGTGGAAGCAACGTCTTCCCGCCCATCAGCAACACCACACGCACCGAGACCGGCTCGCTCATGCCGGGGCGCTACACGCTCACCAGCATCTTCAGCGGCGACTCCACTCAGGCTCAGGCCTCCATCAGCGCCACGTTCTCGATCCCGCCGCCGCCGCCCTTCACTATCGACTGGTACACCATCGACGACGGCGGGGCGATGAACCTCGTCGGCGGGCCATTCACCGTCTCGGGCACCATCGCCCAGCCCGACGCCACGGCCCGCGCCGCGGTGAGCGGCGGCCCCTTCTCCATCACCGGCGGATTCTGGGCCGTGGGCCTGCCCCGTTGCGATTCGGACATCAACAACGACGGGTTCGTGAACTCGCAGGACTTCTTCGACTTCCTCACCGCCTTCTTCGCCCTGAACCCACTCGCCGACTTCAACCGCTCCGGCACGATCAACTCCAAGGACTTCTTCGACTTCCTCTCCGCGTTCTTCAACGGCTGCCCGTAATCGATCAAACACGCTGATTTCTTGATCGATCTACTTTGACCAACCAGAAAGGCCCGCGGCGATACGCCGCGGGCCTTTGTTTCGTTCAAAACTACACCAACTCAGACACGCTTCTTTCCACTCCACGGCTTTCGCACCGCGGGGCAGAACGCACTAGTTCTTCAGATCAAATCCCGCGACGGCCTTCTCCCCCTTGTCCGTCTCCACCTCCACCCACAGTTTACTCCCATCGGGCAGCGGCTTGGGGATCTCGACGTGCGTGTGCCAGTTGTCTTTCTCAAGTTCGGCTTTCGCTTTGACGGATCCTTTGGCATCCTGTGTACCGATCCAGAAACGCACGGCTGTGATCTTGGCCGTCCCGCCGCTCACCCATACGTCGATCGCGGCGTCCTCGCCGGGTTTCACTTCGCCGTCGCGCGATGCTTTCATGGTGAAGCCACCGGCGGCTTGCTCGCCGAGTTGCGTTGTGGCGCCGTGATCGTGTTCGTCGCCGTGGTCATGCCCATCGCCGGGCGCGTGGTCGTGGTCGTCGTGCTTCGCACCACCCGACGCGGAGCCGCTTTGCTTCGCCGGCTTCTCGCCCTTCTTCTCGCAACCGGCCTGCCCAAGCAGCGCGGCGGACATCACGACACCTGCGGTCAACAGAATCATGCGGACGGATTTCATTCGTTCGTCTCCTGTGCTGAAGCACCCGTAGCGGGCTTCTTGTTCCATCGCCGAGCCAGACCAGCCAGAACGCCCGGCTGTCTTCTCTCGGTATTCTTCACACCAAACGCCAGCGCGTAGCCGGCGGGTACAACAAATAGATTCAGCAGTGTCGATGAGATCAGTCCACCCAGCACCACGACCGCAAGCGGTGCGAGCAACTCACTCCCCGGCTTGCCCTTGGCCATCGCAAGCGGGATCAGCCCGAGCGCGGCGGTCAGCGCGGTCATCAAGATCGGCACCAATCGTTCCATGGATCCTTCGATGATCGACTCCCCGATCGTCTTCCCTTCGTATTTCTGCAAGTGATCGTAATGATTGACCAGCAAGATGCCGTTGCGCACGGCGATGCCGAAAAGCGTGACGAACCCGACCATGCTTGCGATGGAGATCACCGGCGCGATGTACCGGTCGCTCCGGAGTCCAACGAGCGAGAGCGTGTTGCCGACCACGCCCGGCGACTCGCTGATGTAGATCGCCACGATACCGCCGATAAGTGCAAGCGGGAGATTGAGCATGACCAGCAGCGCGGTGCGGGCCTTCCCCGTGGAGAGTTGCAGCAACAGGAACATGAGCACCGCCACGCCGCCGCCCATGACATAGATCGTCTTGCTCGCGGATTGCTGCGCCTCGAACTGCCCGCCGTAGTGGACGGTGTAACTCCCGCGGTTGCCACTGGTTGCTCCGGCTTCGTTGCCCGCTCGCCGCACGATCGGATCGACCCGCGCCCGAACCTGCGCCACGAGTTGCCCAAGGTTGTACCCGTCCGCGACGTTCACGGAGATCACGGCTTTACGCTCGGCGTTCTCGCGCGTGATCAGGTTGCTGGTGCGTTCTGGACCGATGTCCGCGACCTCGCGCAGCCGCACCAGCGCACCGCCGATGCCGCGCAGTTGCAGGTCCATGACCTGTTCGATCCGTTCACGCTCGCTCTCGGCGAGGCGCACGATCATCTCGTACCGGCGCACGCCTTGGTTCACCTCCGCAACCCGCTCGCCGTACAAAGCCTGCTGCACCTGTTCCGCTGCGCCCGCTGGTGAAAGCCCCGCCGCAGCCAAGTCTTGGGCGCGATACCGGATCGGCAGCGACGTGATCATCACTTCTCGGTTCGCCGCAACATCCCGCGTGCCGGGCAACGCCTTGAGTTCGACCTCGACCTGCTTGGCAATATCGCGAAGCACGTTGAGATCCGGGCCGTACACGTTGATCGCAATCGCCGCAGGCGTGCCCGAGAGCACATGCGACAAGCGGTGCTCGATCGGTTGCCCCACCATCGTTGTGACTCCCGGGATGTTCCCGATGATGCGGTCGATCTCGGCTCGCACGCGATCCTGCTTCGCTCCGGCTTTCAAGGTTACTTCAATTTCGGAACTGCTCACCGGCTCGGCATGTTCGTCCCGCTCCGCACGTCCCGTCCGGCGCGTCACGCTCGACACCCCGTCGATCTGCGTCAGTTGCTTCTCCACTCCCACCGCCAGCCGGTTGCTCTCCGCCAGCGACGTCCCCGGCGGCGCCATCAGGAACACCGTGAACGTCCCCTCCTTGAACGCCGGCAGGAACGATGTCCCGTATGTGGACATCAAGAGCATCGATAATGCGGTGAGCAATCCCGCCCCGCCAAGCACGATCCCTTTGCGATCGACCCCACGACGTAGCGCCGGCTCGTACCGTCGCTTCAGCCATCGAACCAACGCGCCATCATGTGAACCATGTGGCGATCCATCGCTCCCGCCCCTGTCGCCCCTCGCAAACGTGCGACCGAACATCACCTTGCATAACGCAGGCGTCACCGTCAACGCCACCAGCAACGACGCGAAGATCGACGTGATATACGCGATCCCCAGCGGCTGGAAGAACCGCCCTTCGAGCCCCTGCAAAAACAACAGCGGCACAAACACCATGCAGATGATGATCGTCGCAAACACCACCGATGAACGGATCTCATTGCTCGCGCTGTAGATCACATCCACAAACGGCTTGCGCTCCGCCATGCCCGCCGCGGCGTTCTCTTTCAGTCTCCGCAGCACGTTCTCAACATCGATAATCGCGTCATCCACCAACTCCCCAATCGCCACGGCGAGCCCGCCCAGCGTCATCACATTGATCGATAGCCCCCACGCCCACAGCAGCAGCACCGCCACCGCGAGCGATAGCGGCAACGCCGTCAGCGTCACGATCGTTGCACGCGCGTTCAGCAGAAACAGCACCAATATCACTGCCACGATCACGCTCGCTTCGATCAGCACTTTCACCACATTGTGAACCGATCGCTCGATGAACCTCGATGCTCGGAACGGATCACGGTTGAGCACCATACCCGCCGGCATCGATTGCTCGATCTGATCCAGCACACGATCGATCTGGTCCGTCAGCGCCAGCGTGTTCGTCCCCGGACTTTTCTGCACGCTGATCACCACTCCCGGCACCGCACCGTCCGCGCCCGTGCCGCGCTTCGGCGCACCCCCGAGCCGAACGTCGGCGACCTGCCCGATCGTCACCGCAGCCCCGTTGTGGTATTTCACCAGTGTCTGTTTGATATCCTCCGCGCTGCCGACTCTTGCCACCTGCCGGATGGGCAGTTCTTGATTCTCCCAGTTCGGAATGTACCCCGCGCTCGCCGTGCTGTGCGATCCCCGCGCCGCCTCGACCACATCCGCGATCGTCAGCCCATACAGCGCGAGCATCTCTTGATTTACATTAATCTGATACTGCGGTAACTCTCCCCCGATCGCCACCACTTGCGCCACCCCAGGCACCGCCAACACCTTGCTGCGCAGATCAAACTCGGCGAACGCCCGAAGGTCCAACGGCGACACCGACCCCTCCGGCGACGACAGCGCCAGGATCATGATCTCACCCGTAATACTCGTCACCGGCGTGATCTCCGCGTGCGCATTCTCGGGTAAGTTCTCACGCACCGCCGACAACCGTTCCGATACCAGTTGCCGCGCCCGGTAGATATCCGTCCCCCAATCAAACTCCACCCACACGATCGACAGGCTCGTCGCGCTCGCGCTGCGAACGCGCCTCGTGCCCGCCAGTCCGTTCACCGACGCCTCGATCGGGAACGTCACGTTCGATTCCACTTCGTCCGCCGCCAGCCCGCCCGCTTCCGTCATCACGACCACGGTCGGCGCGTTGAGTTCCGGGAACACATCCACCGGCATCTTCCGCACCTGCACGCCGGCAAACAGCAGCACAAGCCCCGCGGCCACGATCACCAGCGACGACTGCTTCAACGAAAACGCGATCAGTTTGGCCAGCATCCCTTAGTCCTTTCCTTCGTGAAAAGTCCCATCGGAATGGAAGTGCCCGCCTTGCGCCGCGTTCCCGCTACTGGCGAGCATCAGTTGGTAGTTACCACCCAGCACGATCTCGTCTCCCTCTTTCACCCCGCTCTTGATCACCACCCATCGCCCATCGGACATGCCTATGTCCGCTTCCATCCGTATCACTTTCTCCGGGTTCGCGGGATCGCGTCGGAAGATCACCGGCATCGCCCCGTCCCGCACTACCGCCGACAGTGGCACCGCTAACTCCTCGCCCCCTCCACTCAGCGTGATCTCAAGATGCGCCGACACCCCCGCGCGCGCCCACCCCGCGATGGCATCGGGCTGCACGAGCAGGTCCACTGTCCGTTCGTCCGCGTCCGCCGTCAGCCCGATTTGAAGTGTGCCCTTCATCGTGTCCTGCAACTCCACGCTCCCCCCCTGTGGCGGCGCGATCCGTGCCTCTAACCCATCTCGCAGACTTCCCAAGTCTGTTTGCATTCCGCGCGCACGGAACCGGATCTGCTCCGGCTGCACGACAGACAACACCAGTTCGTTCTCGTTCGCCGCACCGCCCGGTGTGATCCCAATCATCTCGATCCGCCCGGGACTCGTCGCGCACACGGTGTACCCCATCTCGGATGCCGGTGTTTCGTCCGCTCTCTCGCAGTTTCCTGTTCGTATCAACAGATCCCGCCGCGACTGCAGCGACCGCAGTTCCGCCTCCACCTCTTTCTGCTGCGCCTGCAACTCCGCGTCCTTTTCCATCACGTCGGCGAGTTCCGCTTGCGTCGCGTTCAGTGTCGCGCGTGCCTCGGTGAACTGCGCGGCGTTCCCCCCGCCCGCGGTGCGCAACCCTTCGAGTTGTTTCAGCCGGTCTTCCCACAGCGCGACCTTGTCCGCGAGGCTCGATTCATGCTTCGCGTGCGCCGCACGCAGCGGCCCCATCGAATCCACCTTCGCCTGCTTTGCCGCGATCTGTTCGTGTAAATCGCGCCATGCCGATGATTCCAATCGGTACAGCGGCGTCCCCTCCTCGGCCGCTTGGTACTGCTTCACCAGTAACTCAACTCGCCCGCCCAGCGGCGCGCGGTATTCTCGCCGTGCGGTCGGCAGCAACTCAAACCGCCCGGGAAGCCGGAGCGTCTTGGCTACATCACGCGACTCCACCTTCACGAACGTGATGCCCAGGTTCTGCCTTACAGACGACGGGATGTCCACGCGGTTCGTCATCGCCGTCGCCGCCGCTTCGTCTTCATCCCCGCGCGTGTCTTGTTCGTTCGATGCCGCCTGCTTGTCGCACCCCATCACTCCAAACACGCCCGCAAGCCCGAGCAGCACTCGCCAACTCAGGTTACTCATCTTCTTCATGGCATCGTCCTTTCTGTGGTCTCTGGCCCGAGCAGGTCGATCAAATCGATCACCGCCAGCCACTCCTCACGTCGTGATTCGATCAATCGCATCTTCGCTTCTTGTTGCCGAGAGAGGCTCTCCAGCAGCACCAGCGCGTTCACCTCACCGAGTTGCGCCACCTGTCGCGCGTCCGCGTACTGCGCATCCACCAACGGCACGATCTCTGTTTCCAGTACCTCACGCTGAAGCGTGATCGATCGTCGCCGCGACTCCGCGGCTTCCACATCACCCAGCAGCCGCTCCAGAGCCGCCTCCGCGCTCGCCCTCGCTACCTCCCGCTCCGCTCGCGCCTCGGCGATCTCCCGACGATTCCCATTCAGGATCGGCAGCGGCAGGCTCAGCCCCAGCAGCACCTCGTTGTCGCCGTCTTCATTGCCATATCCCGGGCTGATGTTCAGGTCCGGATACTGCTTGCGAACGGCGAGTTCGAGCGCCTTCTCGGCCGCCTCGTACTCCGCCGCCGCGACTTGCAAGTGCGGACTCCTCGACTCTAGCGACGCCAGATCGATTTCCGGCATCGGCACACCCCCAAGCCCCGCGTGGACCAGCGTGATGGGCGCGCCCGCCGATAGCCCCATCAACTGCCGCAGAGAAAGTGCCGCTTGCTCCAACTGTGAGTCCAATGTCGAAAGTTCTGCTTTCTTGGTTGCTTTCTCGATCCGGAACAGCCTCGCTTCGGTACGGGTCATCTCGCCCGCCGCTTCCATCGCGTCCACGACCGACAGCACCTGCTCAACGCGTTCAAGAAACTCGCGCGTCGTCCCGACCTGTGCTTCGAACGATTCCCATCGCATCCATACCCGCCGCACTTCCATCCGCACGCGCCACTCGTGCTGCACCACCCGCGACAGAGCCGCGGCGTGCTCAAACCCCGCCCGCTGCTGCTCGATCTCCTGCCGTCCTGATATCGGGAGCGTCAGCCCAACAGCCCCAGCCACTTTCCACGGATGCTGCACGCTCTCGATGATCCGCGCGATATCCACGCCGATGCTCGGATCCTCCCATCGCCCCGCGTTCTCCACGCTCGCTTTGGTCACGCCCGTCTTCAGACGTTCAGTCCTCAGATCGGCGTTGAATACCAGCGCGATCACCTCCGCCTCACGCATCGACACGCCATCGCCCACCGCGAAGCCGCCCTCGTGCCCGCTACCGCTTATTCCCAGCCGGCGTGCAAACTCCGACACCTCCGGCGACTCGGGCGTCCTCGCTACAAACGCCTCTCGATACGACGACAACCCCAGCGGCTTGTGCTCATACGTCTGGCAACCGCCCGACGCGAGCATCAGCCCGCAGGCCAGCACACTCCATACGCGCTTTCGCGTTTGGCAGATGTTTAACGCGGACATTACAACTCCTCGAATGCTTCGGTCACGTTCGGTGCCGACGCGTTCCATTCGTTCCAGGTATCAACTGTTCGATTCGCCCGCCGCGATGCATCAGCGTGCTTGCACGCCCACCCAATCGATGACGCACTGGCAGCACCGTTGATCCGTACCATCAATAAAATGAGTGGGGGATGGGGGCTTGCGGCAAGCAGCGGCAAACCACGCACATTCGCCGGTCCATCACGCTGCTCACTAATGCTGTGCGCACACGTGAAGCAACAAGCGGGAACTCAACCGCTCTATACAAGTAATCGGGTGGCTTGCAGTGCCAGCACCTGCGCCGCGGCATCAGGATCAGGCGGACGACTTCTCGAATCGATCCTCCGATTCGCCCAAAGATCCCATGTGAGAACCGTCACCACAACTGGTGCGTGCATGATTCTCACTTGTAACTGATCCGCTTGGTTCGATGATTTCGGCGGCGACTGCGGCTCATTCGGCACTGGCACATGCACATGGCACCCGCACTCCTCGTGCGGCACATCAAGCAGCCCTATCGGGCCGTGTCGATGTGATTCGCACTCTTCCCCGTGCCTCACCACTTCATCGCCGTGATGGCTATGCGAATGACAGTGCCCGCGGTCTTCTCTCTCCGCGTCCTCACCATGCTCACACGTCCCTGTCGCCACACACAACGTCCGTCCCATCGCAACGCCAAACAACGTTTGGCTGCAAACCAACAGAATCGCAAGGAGTTGTGTCAGTACGCTCCGCATGAGTACAAGTATATCGGCCAAAATCAGTATACCGCTCTATCGCCCCACCGGTTCCAGACGATTGTTACTCTCGGCTCTGTTTGTGGACTGTTTGCGTCTGCTTAGGCGCCGCCCCCGAACCACCCCTTTCTCGACTTGATTCTCATGCCTCCGCGCAGAAATCACAACTCCGTACTCACGACATCAGGCTTCGCCGCCAACTCCCCGTTCCCGATTTGCCACCGCCGTCTCACCCACACAATCGCGTCGTCAAAGATCGAATACGCCACAGGTGTCACCAGCAGTGTCACCAGCAGCGACAGCGTTTGCCCCCCGATCACCACGCTCGCCACCGCGCGCCGCTCTTCCGCACCAGGGCCGGACCCGATCGCCAGCGGCAGCATCCCGCCCACCAGCGCCAGCGTCGTCATCAAGATCGGGCGTAACCGGTCACGGTTCCCTTGGATGATCGCCTCACGCCGCGGCATCCCCTTCGCTCGCAGTTGGTTCATGTGATCCACTTGTAGGATCGAGTTCTTCTTCACCACGCCCACCAGCACCAGTATCCCCAGCGCGGAATACAGATTCAGCGTCCCCCCAAGCGCCCACAGTGACAAAAAACCAAACGGGATCGACAGCGGGATCGAAAGCAAAATCGTGAACGGGTGAACGATGCTCTCGTAGTTCGCCGCAAGGATCATGTACATGAACACCAGCGAAAGCATGAACGCGAGCAGAAACTCCGTGAACGTCCGCTGCAGTTCACGCCCGCGCCCCAGCACCCGCACCGTGTACGCCGGCGGCATGTCCAACGTGTCCACTTCCGCTCGCATCGCCTCCAACCGATCCGCCAGCGCGAACCCCGGCCCAACGGACCCTCGCACGTTCGCTGCACGCTGGCGATCCAGCCGGTCCACGCGCGCCGCCGAGTCACTCGCATCGATCCTCGCTATGCTCCGAAGTTCGATGACTTCATTCCCCGACCCCGGCACCAGCAGCCTTGGTAGCGTTCCGGGGTCCGATCGATCCGGCGCGATCAGCCGCAGTTGTACGTCATAGTCCTCGCTCGTCTCTGGATCTCGGAACCGGCTCACTTCGTCGTCCCCGCCCACCAGCAGCCTCAGTGCCGTCCCAATATCCCGTGGCGATACCCCAAGGTCCGACGCCCGCTCCCGATCGATCGTCACTCGCAGTTCCGGCGTGTTCAGTTTCAGCGTCGTGTCAAGGTCCGGCAACCCGCCGATCTCCGCCGACCGCTCACGCAAGCGCTCCGTGAACTCCGCAAGCCGCTCCAGTTCCGGCCCGCGTATCGCGAGGTCGATGTCAAAGTTCCCGCCCCCGATATTGAACGCCGGAAAACTCCGCACCGACATCCGAAGATCCGGGTACTTCCGAAGTGCCCGTCGCAGATCCTGCATCACCTCCGACTGTGTGTAGTTCCCCTCAAACGCCGCCATAGGCTTCCCGCCCAGCAGCGACCGCCACACGCGCCCGATCGTCGGATACCGCTCCCCATGCGGCGCAATCCGCACATAGATGTCCCCACGGTTGACCTGCCCCAGAAACGAACCGCCGACCGACGACAGCGTCGTCCGCACCGCCGGGTGTTCGCCGACCGTGCTCTCCACCGAGCGCACCGCTTCATCAAACGCCGCAAAACTCACCCCCTCCGGCCCGTTCACATTAATCGTGAACTCCGCCTCATCAATATCACTCGGCAGATAATCCTGCTTCAGCATCGAGTACAGCGGCACCGAGGACGCGATGATCAGCACCCCGATCCCCATCGTCGCCCACCGCAGCCGCAGCGACCACCGAAGCATCCACGTATACGCCCTGTCGATCATCGCGTACAACCCGCCGCGCGACCCGGCGTCGTGCCCCTTCGATGCGACCCCCTTGCGCAGCAGCCGCGCCGACATCATCGGCGTCAGCGTAAACGACACCAGCAGACTCACCATCACCGCCACCGCCGCCGTCACCCCGAACTGATACAAAAACCGACCCGATATCGACGACATGAACGACACTGGTATAAAAATCACCACCAGCGACAGCGTCGTTGCCAGCACCGCCAGCCCGATCTCCGCCGTCCCCTGCCGGGCCGCTTCCATCGGCGTCAGTTGCTTCTCTTCCACAAACCGAAATATATTCTCCAGCACCACGATCGCGTCGTCGATCACGATCCCCACCATCAGCACCAGCGCCAGCATCGTCACGCTGTTGAGCGTGAAATCCAGCGCCCACATCACCGCGAATGTCGACACCACCGACGCCGGTATCGCCACCGCCGCGATCAGCGTCGATCGCCACGACCGCATGAACCCCATCACCACCAGGCTCGCCAGAATCGCCCCCACCACCAGGTGCGTCTCGATCTCATGCAGCGCGGCGTAGATATACGTCGATTGATCCCGTATTACTTCCAGCCGCACCCCCAGCGGCATCTGCGTCCTAATCGATTCCAGCGACCCCTTCACCCCTTCGATCACCGCCACCGAGTTCGCGCCCGATTGGCGACGGATCTCCAGCGATACCGCCGGCTTCCCATCCAGCCGCGACGACGATCGCTGCTCCCGCGTTCCATCCTCCGCATACCCGATGTCCTGCACGCGTATCGGCGTCCCGTCAATCACCGCCACGGGCACCATGTTGAAATCCCGCGGATCCGTCAGCCGCCCCAGCGTCCGCAGCACCTGCTCGCGTGCCGAACCCGTCACGTTTCCCCCGGGAATATCCGAGTTCTGCCTCACAAGAGCATCCCGCACCGCCGTGATCGGCACCCCGTGCGCCGCCAGCCGCGACGCATCGATCCACACGTTCACCGTCCGTTCAAGCCCGCCCACGATCGACACCTCGCCCACCCCGGCCGACCGCTCCAGTTGCGGCTTGATCGTCTTGTCCGCCAGTTCCGTCAGTTCCCGAATACTCAGTTCGCCCGACAGCGCCAGCGTCAACACCGGGCTTGAATCATTATCAAACTTCGACACTACCGGCGTTTCCGCGTCATCCGGTAGCCGCCGGACCGCCGCCGCCACTCGGTCCCGCACGTCTTGTGCCGCGCCGTCGATGTCACGTTTCAGCGAGAACGTCACGATCAGAATCGATTGCCCCTGCCCCGAGATCGACCGCAACTCCTCGATCCCCTCGATCGTGTTGATCGATTCCTCGAGCGGCTGCGAGACCTGCGTTTCCACCTCCTCCGGCGACGCCCCCGGCAATGACGTCCTCACGTTCACCGTCGGCAAATCCACCGACGGCAACCGATCCACTCCCAGTTTTGTGAACGCCACGCTCCCCACCACCACCATCGACAATATCAGCATCGCCGCGAACACCGGCCTCTTGATGCACACCTCGGCGAGTCGTTGCATGTCATTCTCCGTTTGCTCGCGCCGGCTCTCCCGCGCTTTCTTTCTTCCCCTGCATCACTCCAGATCCCGCCGCCTCGCCGCCCACAGCATTCTCCCCTGGACCTCGACGGATGAACGCCGATATCGGCCGGCGAGTCTCTGCTTCGGTCGGCATCGGTGGTGCCGCCGCTGTCAGTTCGTGTGTCAACAGCCCCTGTGCTCGCCGAAGTGCCAGCGCCGCGATTTTCAACGTGTACGCTTCCCGCGCCTGCCGCACCTGCGCCGCGAGCAACTGATCCTGCGCCGTCACCCGCTCCAGGTTCGTCCCGAGTCCCGCTTGATACGCCGATTCCGCCTGCCGAAGTGCTTCTTCAGACGCCTTCACCTGCGCTTCCAGTTCCGCCACCCGTCTTCGGGATACATCAAGATCCGCCGCCGCGACTTCCACGTCCCGCTCGATCTGCCGCATCAGCAGCGAATACTCCAGCACCCGTTCTCGAAACACCGACCACGCCGCACGCGCCCCAGCGTCGATCCGCCCCGCCGAAAACAGCGGCAGGTTGATCGAGATCAGCGACGTAAGGTCCAAGTCCTCCGGCGAAGTCTGCCGCGTCAAAAAATAATCCAGGTTGATCCGCACCGTCGGTGCGTACTCCCCGAAGCTCGCATCGACTTCGGCTCGCGCTGCGTCCGCCCCCGCTCGCGCCGCCAGCAGATCTTGACGCACCACGCACGCCTGCGCGATCATCGTCTCCAGTTCCCCCGAGCCGTCACAAGGCTCGAACCCATCCGTCAACCGGCTTTGCCGTAGATCCGCGTTCGTCAGAAAACGAAGCGCCGATATCGCGTTCGATAGCGAGTTTTCCGCATCAAGAAGCGATACCCGTGTCTGCGACGCCTGCGATTCGATCTGCGCCACGTCCAGCGGCCTGGCAAACCCCACCGCCTCACGCCCCCGTACATCCCGCAGCCGCTCCGCCTGCACCGTCGCGGACGACTCCAGCACCCGTACCAACCGATCCGCCAGCAGCACCGCGTAGTACGCCCGCGCCGTCTCCAGCATCAGCACCTCGCGCAAGTCCAGCAGCAACCACCGCTGCATCCGCACGTCCGCCTCGGCCGCGCGCACCGTGCTGAAATCCGTCATCCCCGTCAGCAGTGTGTACTGGGCCGTGAAGCCCCCGTCGAACGACACCACCCGGCTCCCTTGGCTTCCCGATCCGCTGGTTGTCCCGCTTGCACCGGTGTGTTCCCGAAGCGTCACATCGCCGAACAAATCAAGCGTCGGCAACAGCGATGCCGCCAGCCGCCGACGCTCCGCGAGTGCCTGCACGTATTGCTCGCCGCCGATCGCCAGCCGCTCGTTGTACGCATTGGCCAGCCGCACCGCGTCTTCCAGCGAAACCGGCTGTCCCGGTTCAAACTTCGGTAGTTCATCCAGATCCGTAATCGCTCGATATGCACCAACCTCCTGCTGCTGATCCACCGCGCACCCCCCCAGCACCCACGCGAGTACCACCCCTACGGCTACTCCACTGCACTTCTTCATCGCGCCTGCCTCCCGATCCCGTTCCAGATCACATGCAACAGGTGCTCCTTCAGCATCTCGGCGTTCAAGCCACCGGGCGGGTACATCATCACCCCCCGTACAAACGAGATCACGAACTCCGCCGTCAGGTCCGGCCTCGGGTCGCTCACCTCGCCACGACCGATCCCGTCTTCGATCACTCCCCGAATCAGTTGCACCAACTCGCCCCGCAACACACGCAGTTCCGAATCTTCACCCGTCCGAATCTGATACCGCATCACCCGGTACAAGTCCGGCAGGCTGAACGCAAAGTCCACCAGCCGCTCCGCCACCACCGCCAGCCTCGCTCGGCTTGACTCCGGTGCGATTGCAAGTTGCTCCCGCATCCGGTCAATAATCTGCCGAAACCCATCTCGCACCAACGACTGATACAACGATTCCTTGCTCTCGAAGTACACATACAACGTCCCCTTCCCAACCTTCGCGCACTGCGATATTTCGTCAAGCGAGACTTGATCGAACGGGCGTGACGCGAACAACTTCGCCGCCGCCGCGACTATTTCTCCTCGTTTTTTTTCGTTCGGGCGTTGCATTTGTTGCTTCCAACACCGTCAATAACGGAACCTCAATACCGACTGGTCGGTATTCTACGTGTGCCTCTCGCCTCGGTTGCACCCGGAGTATGACGTGATCCACAAACTTCGTCCCTTCTTCCCGCTTCTCACCCTCGTTGGTGCCCTTGTTTGCATCCTAGTGTCTGTTGCGTGCTCAAAAAAAACGCCCCCAGCCACTTCTGGTACACCCACACTCCCACCAGTTGAAGTTGCCACCGCCCCAGTTCTTCGTACCGCCGTTGAGCGCTCGCTCGCCGTCACCGGTACCCTCTTCGGCCGCGAAGAAGCGACGATCTCCGCCAAAGTCGGCGGTCGCGTCGTCCAAGTCCTCCGCGACGTCGAAGATCTCGCCCCCAGTGGCGAACCGATCATCCAGATCGACCGCACCGACTATGAACTCGCGTTGGCCGAGCGCCGCGCCTCCCTCCTCGCCGCGCTTGCCAAACTTGGCCTCAGCGAAATCCCCGGCCCCGAGTTCGATCTCGCTTCCGTTCCGACCGTCCAGCGCGCCCACGCCGAATCCGCCAACGTTATCGCCAGGCTCGAACGGGCTTCTTCGCTTTTCAACCAGCAACCCCCGCTTATCTCCGCGCAGGACTTTGCGGATATCCAGACGCAGGCCGAGGTGTCCCGCCAGAGTGCTGAGGTCGAGTTGCTGACTGCTCGTTCCGTCCTTGCCGACGCTCGCACTCTTGCCGCCGCGATTGCTACTACTCAGCAGCAGATCGACGACACCACCGTGCGAGCCCCGCGTCCCGTCCCCGGCGACACCATCCAATACCGCGTTTCTCAGCGCCTTGCCTCGCTCGGCGAACTGGTGTCTCCCGGACAGGCTCTTGTTCGATTGGTTGCTGCCGATGTCATCAAGTTTCGGGGGCAGGTCCCTGAGCGATTCGTCGAGCAGGTCGTGCGCGGCCGCCGTGCTTCGATCGCCGTCGATGCATCCAAAGATCCTTTTGATGGGCTGGTCACCCGAGTGTCTCCTCGCATCGAGCCGCGAACCCGTGCGTTCGAGGTCGAAATCGAAATCCAAAACGCCCAAGACCGGCTAAAACCCGGCGCGTTCGCCACAGCCGCCGTCGTCGTTGAAAGCGACACCCTCGTCACGCTTGTACCACCCGAAGCGGTGGTCACGTTCGCGGGCGTTCGGCGGGTTTTCAGCATCGCAGATGGTAAGGCGATCGAACACCGAATCGAGATCGGTGAAACCTACAACGGCATGATCGAGATCATCGGCGACCTGAAGGCTGATGCCGTGGTCGTTCGGGGTGCACAAACGCTCTCGAAGGGTCGAGGGGTCACAATCACCCAAACTGCAGAAGCCCCCAAGCCCAAATGATTCTTCGTTGATAGTTCGTCGGCAAGACTGTCGCGCTGACTCGGGTTGGCTCGCACGCAGACCAAGTCTGATCGGGAACCGACGGCGTTGTCAATCACCCATTGAATGGGTCCAAACGCCTGGAAACGCGGGTGAATGGAGTCGAACCATTAACCTCCTGATCCGTAGTCAGGTGCTCTATCCAATTGAGCTACACCCGCAGCACACAAGCCTAAGCGGGCCAACCGCTATCGGCAAGTCTTTTACCCAAGGTTGAGACGGATTCCCGCACTTCACTCACCCGGGAATCCCTCGAAAGCGATTCTCAATCGAACTGGCCTTTACCGCGCGTTCAGAATCACGATCTCAACCCTTCGACTGGCCTTTTTGGTCGATTTCGGATCAGCGGGGCCGAACGCGGCGGCGTAGATCCGCTCGCCGGGGATTCCGCGGGTGACCAGGTACTTTTCGACCGCAAGTGCTCGTTTCGCGCTCAGTTCCTCGTTGCTCTCGAACTTGCCCTTGGTTTTATTGATGGGGTCACGGTCGGTGTACCCCTCGACCCGTACGAGATTTCCCGAGTATCGCCCCTGAATCGCATCAGCGATGCGGTCGAGCGTACGTTTAGCAGTGGATTTCAGAGTGATCGAGCCGGAATCGAACAGAACGTCGCCAGCGACTTCGACCACCAAGTCGCCGCCGCGACGGGTAGTGGTCGTGTCGGCACCGAAATCGGGGTCAGTCGAGCGCTTGGGGGTCGTCGGCGCGACCTCCGGGGCAGGTTCCGGTACTGGTGTGTTGGCGGTGGCGAGTTCGGCGAGCAAGCGATCACGCTCCATCTGCGCGCGGGAGATGTCTTCGCGGAGTTGCTCGCTGCGGGCCGAGAGTCGCCCGAGTTCGTCCTGATCGGCGGAGGACGAGCAGCCGACCGACCCGATCAATGCGAGTGCGACCGGAACGATTGCAACAAGTTGACGGATGCGGAGACGACGGGTGTTGGTTCCAATGTGAGTGGTCACATCCATGTGAGTTCTCCAAAGAGTGTGGGCGTGTACGAGGGAGGTTTCGACGAGGGCAAGAGAGCATTGGACGCTATCAACGAGTTGGGCCGAGTCAACTCGGAAGAGAGGTGTATTGAGCAGGATTCTGGGAGGGGATTTCAGCATCCTGTGAGAACGGGTGAGTTTAGAGAAGAAAGCGGTTGCAAGCGATGCCATTATCATGTAATCTGTAGGTTCCGCACTCTCGCGGAGATGGTGGGTGGGGGGAAATGGTTCACGAGGTCCGTTCACCACATTTTGAGGAGTTCGTATGAAGATGCACGCAACACGTCTGGCCGTCTGTGCCGTTCTCGCGGCAGCGGGCGCGGCGAAGGCAATCGATGTTACCCGCCCGGGCGACCTGATCGAGGCGTCGTCGGCCAATCATCCGGCGGGCGAAGCCGCGCCGAACGTGATCGACAACACTGGGGACACGAAGTACCTGAACTTCGATGTGATCAACACGGGGTTCACGGTGACGCCGACCGGGACGGGGACGGTGCGGTACCTGACGTGCATCACGGCGAATGATGCGCCGGAGCGGGATCCGACGACGTACGTGCTGGAAGGGTCGGATGACGGAGTGAACTTCACGTTCATTAGCGCGGGGACGTTGACGCCGACGATTAATCGTTTCTCGATCTTCTCTTCGGCGACGATCGACAACGCGAACGTGTACGGGATGTACCGAGTGACGTTCCCGACGGTGCGCGGCGCGGCGAACAGCATGCAGATCGGGGAAGTGCAGTTGGCGACGGCGGTGGACATCACGTCGCCGGACGACACGGTGGTGATCACCCTCCCGCCGGGTGGGTTCACAGCGCCCGCGGAAGGGGTTGCGAATCTGTTCGACAATCGGCTCAATACGAAGATGGACGTGCAGAACGCGGTGTTCGGCCCGACGATCGTGGACATCACGCCCCTGGTGGGCGCGACGGTGGTGACGGGTTTTTCGTTGTTCAGCGCGAACGACGATGTGGCGTTCCCGGGGCGCACGCCGCGGAACGTGACGATCGAAGGGTCCAACGACGGGGTGGTGTTCACCCCGATCTACTCAACCGGCATGACCGAGGCGACCGCGAACTATCAGGATCAGGAATACGAGTTCGCCAACGGCACGTCTTACACCCAGTATCGATTGATTTTCGATGTGCCGTTTTCGAGCACGGATTTGCAGATCGGGGACTTCCAGTTGTACGGCTTCGCTCCGAACCAGGCGCCGCCGATCAACGATGAATGCTCGAACGCCAGCACGATCGCCGCGGGGACGACGGCAGGGACGACAAACCTAGAGCACTTTCTCTAACTTCGTAGCGCATTTTCCTGGCGCGATGGGAAAATGAATGCAGACTTGCGGGATTCGAGGAGATCCCGGATGAAGTCTTATTCGATCGATCTGCGCACCAAAGTGCTGGCGGCTTACGACCGC
>JBGSIF010000345.1:0-15363 GCA_041742635.1 Phycisphaerales bacterium | reverse complement strand
TCGCGTCCGCCTCACGCAACTTGTTCACGATCTGTTCCGGTGTGTGCCTCGTTCGCTTCATGGTCCAGAGTCTCCTGGCCGCTGCCGGCGGCCCTCGGGACTCTCATAGTTGCTGGATCAGGATTCGGGGGGCAGGTCAGTATAACAGGAACATTCACGTTCTGAATCCACCCCGCCTGCAACGTCAAGCGGGGTAAGCAGCCGACCGAACCGAACCTCAGCACGGCACAAAGAACACGCCCAGAAAATCGAAGAAATCTTGGCTATTCGTGTTCCCATCGCCATTGATGTCGGCCTCGTTTGCGAATAACGCAGTCAGAAAATCGAAAAAATCTTGACTACTAACGGCCTCATCGCCGTTCACGTCCGCCCGGCACGGTGCTGGGGGGAACTGAAACTGCCCGCGTATTTCACCATTCGCATGGGCTGCCGAACGGATGTTGAAGTACGCAAATCCGGCGAGAATATTGGTTTCGTTCACCGGCGAGTAGGCCCAAGTGCCCAGTTTTCGCACCCCCACCGGCAAACCGGCGACAACAGGCGAGTTCGCACCGGGAGGCGAAAACCCGTGAATATCGGCACGGGTCTCTGCCGCGTTCAGTTCACTTCTCCGGATATCGAATGAGAGCAGGTCGCTCTCTTCACGCAGTGAAACAAAGCCGATGCCAACCCCCGCCGATGCGACCGCCGGTACTTCCTGAAGCCCATCGAACGCCACAAGTGAGTTGGTGATCTGCCCCCGGATGGCACCGTCCGGAAACGCCGCCGTGGTGATGTTGATATAGGCTAGCCCACGCAGCAGGTCTCGTTCACGGAACTGCGAGTAGTTCCAGACCCCCGATTTAATCGATCCGCTTGGGAGCGTGTAAAGAACCGGGCCGACCTCGCCGTGCGTGGCTGGGCCGCGGATGTGCGCGGACGTCTCGCCCGCGATGCCGGTCGTGACGACGTAATAGCGCAGGGTGTTCGCCGACGTATCGATCATGAATGTTCCCCACCCGGATGCCGCCGAGGCGCTGGGGGGGACAGTCTGCAACGCATCCAGTTCGGCGGCGTGCGTCTGGACCTGCCCGCGGATTTCCCCGCCGGGAAAGTCATCGGAGTGAATATCGATGTAGATATTGCCCGCCAAGATATCCGCCTCTCTGGATTGCGGGTAGTTCCATGTCCCAATCTTGACCGGGCCGAGGTCGATAAGTTGAACGGCGTTGGGATCCTCAAGCCCAGGCGGCGAGGCATGTATCGCCGCGATCGTCTCGCCCGACGTCAACCCCGCGACCACGATCCGATACGTCATCGTGTTCGCGGCGGTATCCACGACAAACACACCCGCGGCCACGGCGTTTGATCCAGCCGACGGTGGTATGTTCTGCGCCGACGAGATCGATGCCACAAACCGATGAACACTTTGTGCCGACGCTCGGTGCCCCAACACCAACACCAACACCGCAAACAACAGCCCCGCCATACACGCCCTGGGGCGTGATGGAACTTGAAGCGGCATGTGCATCAACTCCTCTATACAACAACCGGTGGGCAGCCCCGCATGGGCGACGGCGTCGCACATTCAATCTAATCAAGATCCAGCAAAGGACAACCTATTCCTCAAATCGCGTGTGCAGATTCAAGAAAAGATCGACCACTCGCAACCGGATTGAGGGGGAACGTTGACGTTCACAGCCGCGAACGCGCTCATGCCGTCATCGCGCGGAGCACTTCTTCGATTGTCGTGACTCCGGCCCGTGCTTTGGCAAATCCATCATCTTTGAGCGTTGAGAGGTGTCCGGATGCGAGCGCCGCGGCCGAGATGCGGTGGGCATTTGCCCGAGCCATGACCATCTCGTGCAGTTCCTCGTTCATGCGCAGGAGTTCGTAGATCCCGATGCGCCCGCGGTACCCGGTGTTGCGACACGCCTTGCACCCTTTGCCCCGAACGAGCGTCTCGCCGGGGACATGCTCGAACCCCGCCGGGAGTTCGGCGTGGTCCGGCAAGTAGTTCCCCGCACACTCGGCGCACACACGTCGGACCAGCCGCTGCGCCATGATCCCCTCGACCGACGACGCGACGAGAAACGGCTCAACGCCCATGTCGAGCATCCGTGTCGTGGCACCCGCGGCGTCGTTCGTGTGAAGCGTCGAGAAAACAAGGTGCCCGGTGAGCGACGCTTGAATCGCGGTCTCGGCCGTTTCCTTGTCTCGGATTTCGCCGATCATCACCACGTCCGGATCGTGGCGCAAAATCGACCGAAGCCCCGCGGCGAAATCAAGCCCGACTTTGTGATTCACCTGGATCTGATTCACACCCTGCACGTGATATTCAACCGGGTCTTCCACCGTGATGACTTTAATCTCATCCGAGACGATTTTGTTCAGCGAGCCGTAGAGCGTCGTGGATTTGCCCGAACCGGTCGGACCGGTGACGAGCAGGATGCCGTGAGGGCGATCAATCAGCCGTTCCCAGTCTGTCTGCACGTTCCGCGGCATCCCCAGATCCGCAAGGTTCATCAGCACCGCGCTCTTGCTCAGGATTCGCAGCACGACGCCTTCGCCAAACAACATCGGGATGATGCTGGCACGCAGGTCGAAGTCCTGCCGCTTGTGCTTGAACGTAATACGACCGTCCTGGGGCTTGCGCTTCTCGGCGATGTTCAGGCTCGCCATGATCTTGATCCGGCTGATGATCGCCGCCCCGAACCGATTGATCGATGGGGGCACATTCGCCCGCTGCAATACCCCGTCGATGCGGTAGCGTACCGCCAGTTCTTTCTCATACGGCTCGATATGTACGTCCGTCGCACGCTCCGTGACGGCTTCAGCCAGAATGTCGTTGACAAGCCGGATCACCGACGCTTCCTGCGCCTGCTCCACTTCGTCTTTCGAACCGCCATCGACCTGCAGCGGCGCCAGCCCCGCGGCGAGTTCATCGAGCGTGTCCCCGCCCACGCCGTAGTTAGCACGGATGAACTTGCGGAGTTCTTCCTCGTCCGCCAGAACAACCTCGATCGAGCAGCCGGTCAGCAACCTCAGTTCGTCGAGTTCCGCCAGTTCAAACGGGTCACTGGTCGCTACCGTAAGCGTCCCGTTTTCCTTCGCAATCGGCACGCAGTTCTGGCGATACACCAGTTTGGCCGGGAGCAGCCCGAGCACCTCCGGCTTCACCTCCACCTGCTGCAAATCAACGACCTGCATGTGCAACTGCGCACTGATCAGATCGAGTACCTGATCTTGGCGAACCAGCCCAAGCCGGACCAGGACGCGATCAAGCCGATCTCCCGAGGCGCGTTGCTGCGACAAGGCCTCATCGAGTTGAGCCCGGCTGATCAAACCACGATCAAGTAGGAGGTTCGCTATGCCCATGGGGTGCAAGTGAGTGTACCGCCGACTTCGATGAACGAACCGAAATCACCGGAAATTCTCGTACACAGATTATCGGAATCTCACGCCGACTCCTGCACAACCGGCCCGGATGCGCGCGCACTCCACGAACGTGTACCGAGCAAGAAGCCCTCTTCAACATGCGGTGCTTGATCCGATACCATATTCCAAGCCCCGCGGCCCGGGCACATGTCCCGGGACTGGAGTCGAACGTCGAGTCCTGCCGGCGGAGCACGCATCTTCCGAAAGGTTCCAACCCATGTCGAACACCACCCTCCCCACCGCCGATCCTCACCCGGGCAGTTCTACCGAGCATCGCACCGTCGGCAGCGAACTCTTCTCCAGCCCCGTCATCCACCAGGCTACTCAGCAGATCGTCCGTGAGGTCCAGGCCCGGTCCGCGCGGCTCAACGGTGAACGCGGGCCCATCGAATCGCTCCGCGTTTCGTACGACGAATACCTCAAACGAGCGGCGGACACCCGTGGACGTGGCTTGCTCTATCCATACTTGTCCTCCGGCGCGGGCAACGGCCCGCTCGTTGAACTCATGGATGGGTCCGTCAAGTGGGATCTGATCTGCGGCATCGGGGTTCACTTTTTCGGGCATTCACACCCAGGCATCATCGCCGCATCGATCGAGGGCAGCATCGGCGATATCGTCCAGAACGGCAACCTCCAATCCGGCTTCGATGCCTACGACTTCGCCGAAACCCTCCTGCACGAAGCCCGGAAATACTCTCGGCTGAAATACTGCTACTGCGCCACCAGCGGCTGCATGGCCAACGAGAACGCCATCAAGGTCTGCTATCAGAAAAACGCGCCCGCGCCCCGAGTCATCGCCTTCAAAGACTGTTTCATGGGCCGAAGCGTGACCATGTGCCAGATCGGCGATACCGCCGGGTACCGACAGGGCATCCCCCTCTCGACCCTTGTGGATTACATGCCTTTCTACAACGAAGCCGCCGCACGCGAAATCGGCAAGACTCGCTACATCGATATGTGCGCGTGGCACCTGCGGCAGTACATCGAACGTTACCCCAAGCAGCACGCCGCGTTCATCTTCGAACTCGTCCAAGGCGAGGGCGGTTTCAACACCGCGCCCCGCGAGTATTTCACCACGCTCATGGACATCTGCAAGGACAACAAGATCGCCGTCTGGGACGACGAAATCCAATCCTTCGGACGCACCGAGAGCATGTTCGCGTTCGAGCGGCAAGGGCTGGGCGAGTACATCGACGTCTTTACCGTCGGCAAAATGACACAGGCCTGTGCGACCCTTTTCACCGAAGACTACAACCCCGGCCCAGGCCTGCTCTCGGGCACGTTCACCTCGCCGGCGGTGGCATACAAAGTCGGCAACTACGTCCTCAAGACACTGCGAGACGGAGACTATTACGGCCCCGACGGCCGCTTCGCCCGGCATCACCGCTTGTTCGCCGAGCACGTCCGCGCCTTGGCCGCCAAGCACCCCGATTGGTTCCCTGTCAACCGCGAGGTCGCCGAACTCTCCGGCGGCAACGGCGGGATGATGCGATTCACGCCCTTCGGCGGGAAAAAAGACCTCATCAACAAAGCCTGCAAACATCTCTTCGATGAAGGTGCCATCGTCTTCTACTGCGGGCACGGGCCGTATCACATCCGGATGCTCCCCCCGCTCCCGGCGTTCAACGAAGCCGATTGGCCTCGGGTCTTCAACGTCATCGAACGCGGCCTTGCCAAAACAGCCGCCGAAGCCTGATCGCTCTGCACATAGCCCCAAGCCCGGCGGCGCATCGCCCGCCGGGCTTTCACATGCGCCTATGTTCATGCGGTTCTCATCGCTGTCCACGCCATCGTGATATCTCGCCCGCAAACAAAGCCGAGTATACTGCGATTTCTACTCAGGAGCATCCCCATGCGCTGTGCGCTGCTGTTTCGTCTATTGGTTGTGTACTGTGCCGTACTCGGTGCCTCGCCGTGTGCGAGCGCGCAGGTCTCTTCCGGCCAACCCGACAACCTCCCTCCCGCGGGCTTTGTCGCGCTTTTCAACGGCACCGATTTGACCGGATGGAAAGGCCTCGTCGGCGACCCGAAGGCTCGCGCCAAGATGCCCCCCGATGTACTCGCGCAGGCCCAGGCCGACGCCGACTCCAAGATGCGAGCACACTGGAGCGTCAAGGACGGCGTCCTAGTCTTCGACGGCAAGGGCGACTCCCTCTGCACCCTCGCCGACTACCGCGACTTCGAGTTGTACATTGATTGGAAGATCGAAGCCGGCGGCGACTCAGGCATTTACCTCCGCGGCTCGCCACAGGTCCAAATCTGGGACACCGCCGTCAGTCAGGGAAACCCGAACGGCGTCGGCTCCGGCGGTCTCTACAACAACCAGAAGCATCCTTCTAGCCCCCTCACCAACGCCGACCGCCCCGTCGGGCAGTGGAACACCTTCCACATCATCATGGTCCGCGATCACGTCACGGTCTACCTCAACGGCCGCCTCGTCACCGACACCGTCCTTGAAAACTATTGGAACCGCTCCATCCCGCTCTACGACTCCGGCCAGATCGAACTCCAGAACCACGGCAACTCGCTCTACTTCAAAAATATCTACATCCGCGAACTCAAACGCCAGGGTGGTGCGGCCTACTCCCCCGGCACAAAGGTTCCCCCGCACGACGACCCTCGCATGGATTGGTGGCTTGATGCCAAGTTCGGCATGTTCATCCACTGGGGTCTCTACGCCATCCCCGCCGGCGTCTGGAACGGGCAAGAAACCCCCGGCATCGGCGAGTGGATCATGGACACGCTCAAGATCCCCGCGAGCGAGTACGAGAAACTCGCCGCCCAGTTCGACCCCGTGAAGTTCGACGCCGACGCTTGGGCCTCACTCGCCAAAGCCGCCGGCATGAAGTACATCGTCATCACGACCAAGCACCACGACGGGTTCTGCCTGTTTGATTCCAAGTTCACCACCTACGACGTGATGGACGCCGCCCCGTTCAAGCGTGACATCATGAAAGAACTCGCCGACGCATGCCGCAAGCACGGCCTCAAAATCTGCTGGTACCACTCCATCATGGATTGGCATCACCCAGACGCGCGTGCCGAGAACTTCCCCAAGTACGCGCAGGTACTCAGCAACCAAGTCAAGGAACTTCTCACCAACTACGGCGACATCGGTGTCATGTGGTTCGACGGCGAGTGGATCAGCGAGTGGACCGAACCGCAAGGCAAAGCCCTCTACCAACTTTGCCTCGATGCTCAGCAAAACGTGATCGTCAACAACCGCGTCGGAAAGGGTCGGCAAGGCATGGCGGGCATGACGCAAGGCGACGCCGCCGGCGACTTCGGCACCCCCGAGCAGGAAATCCCCGCAACCGGTTTCCCCGGCGCGGCGTGGGAATCCTGCATGACCATGAACGACACATGGGGTTTCAAAGCCTACGACCACAACTGGAAATCGCCTACCACACTCGTCCACATGCTCGTCGAGTCCGTCAGCAAAGGGGGCAACTTCCTACTCAATGTCGGCCCCACCGCCCAAGGGCTTATCCCCCAGCCCAGCGTCGAGCGCCTTCAGGCCATCGGCAAGTGGATGGAATCGAACCACGAAAGCATCTACGGCGTCGGCCCAAGCCCGTTCAAACGCCTCTCCTTCGGCCGCGCTACTTCACGCCCCGGTCGGCTCTATCTCCATGTATTCGACTGGCCCAAAGGCGGCGCCCTGGTCATCCCAGGCCTCGCCAGCGAGGTCCGCGGCGCGTGGCTCCTTGCGGACCCAACCCAGCGCAACCTCCCCATCGCTCGCATCACCGATGATGTCGCCATCACCGTCCCGAAGACCGCCCCCGATCCGATCAACACCGTTGTTGTGCTGGACATCGCAGGCGATGTCCGGGTCGTCGATCAGCCCATCCGTCAAAACGCCGCCGGCGACCTTGTCCTCGCCGCCACCGACGCCGATGTGCATGGACAAACCGCTCGCTTGGAGCACGGCGATACCAAGAACTGCATCGGCTTTTGGACCAACCCCGCCGACTCCGTTCACTGGAACGCGGCGATCAACGCCACCGGATTCTTCGAGATCGATGTGACCTATGCATGTCCCGCCGACTCGATCGGGAGCGAAGTCCAAGTCGCCATCGGCGACCACAAGTTCATCGTCAACATCAAGCCCCCCACTGCGTCCTGGTCCGACTTCCGCACCCTCTCACTCCCGGCGATCCGCATCACCAAGACCGGACCCATCAAAGTCTCCGTCACTCCCCGCTCCAAGCCGGGGCTGGCGGTGATGAACCTCCGCGAAGTCCGGTTGCGCATGATGAAGGGCAAGTGAACCCTACACTGTGCGATACCACACACGCGAACACCGCGAAAGGTGAATCAGCACGTCCATACCGTGCTGTGTTAGATCTTGTAAATCGGTCGTAGCCGCCCTTCGAGGTGTCGCAGCAACGGGTCCGCGCTCAGCGGCGAGCCCGTTAACTTCTGGCACAACTCATCCGATCGATACCGCCGTCCGTGCGCGTGAATATTCGTGTTCAACCATGCTTTGACTTCCCCGAACTCACCCCGAGACATCTGATCACCCAGCGTCGGGATCTGCTTGTTGATCGTCTCCCACAACTGCGCGGCGTACAGATTCCCCAGCGTGTACGTGGGGAAATACCCGAACAGTCCGAACGACCAGTGGACATCCTGCAAGCACCCACGCCGATCATCCGGCACCTTCAGCCCCAATAGTTGCTCGAACTGTTCATTCCACGCCCCGGGAATGTCTTTCACTGCGAGGGTACCCGAAAAGATCGCCCGTTCCATCTGGAACCGCAGCATCACATGCAGGTTATACGTGGCTTCGTCCGCCTCGACGCGAATAAAACTCGGGTTCACCACGTTGGCCGCCCGGTACAGATCGTCCGCCGTGAACTCCCCGATGATCGGCCCCAGCACCTCTCTCGCCGGCCCTACGGCCCATCGCCAGAACTGCGGCGAACGCCCCACGAAGTTCTCCCACATCCGCGACTGGCTCTCGTGGAACCCGAGGGAAATCGCCTCGCCCAGCGGCGTCCCGAATTGCTCCGCTTTCGGCAGCCCCTGTTCATACAACCCGTGCCCGGCTTCGTGCATCACGCCGTAGAGCGGTTCCAAAAAGCCCTCTTTCGCGTACCGGAACGTCAACCGGGTATCGCCGGGCGCCATGCCCGTGCAGAACGGATGCGCGGTTGTGTCCAGCCGACCGGCGTCCATATCGAACTTCATCGCCGACAACACGCGCCGCGCGAACGTTTCTTGATTCCCCGCCGGCACCACGATCTCGAGCAGCGTCCGATCCGGCTTGTAGGAACTCCCCGCGATCTCGCCGATCAGACCAGCCAACCGCGAACGCAGCGGCGTGAAAATCGCTTCCACCCTCGCCCCCGTGATCCCAGGCTCGAACTCGTCGAGCAAATAATCATACAACTCCCCCGCGGGTTTCCCGTTGGACGCGCCCACGCCGCTCGCGTAGCACTGCGCCTTGCGCCGCGTCAGTTCGATCATCTGCGATAACATCGGCACGAACCCCGCGAAATCCGATGCCGCGCGTGCGTTCTTCCACGCATCCTGCGCCAGGCTCCCCACCCGCGCGAGTTCCGACACCAGGTCCGTCGGCAGTTTCGTAGCCCGGTCGAAATCGCGCCGTATCTCTCGAATGTTCGCGCTCACGCCAGAATCCGCCATCAGCGACTTGTCAGACTCGCACGCCGCGATCAACTCACCGACGCGGGGCGACGTTGACCGCTCGTGTACCATTGCCGACACCATCGCCGACTGGTCCGCCCGGTGCGCACCCGCCGCGTGCGGCATGTACGTTTCCTGATCCCAAGACAGCAACGCACCGATCGAGTTGAGCGTGGCCGATTGCTTGAGTATCAAGCACAACTCCGCATACGGTGATGCGATGGCTGCCACTGAACCCGACACCTCGTTCGTCGTCTTGCCCATGCGTGCTCTCCTCGGGTGTGTTCCATCCGAGCACACGTCCAGACGATGGCGCCTGCACGAAGTTCGGATCGGCCTCGCCCCGCTCGGCGAAGACCCAAGGCTAGCCGCCTCTTCACGCCCGAGCGACTCAACCCGCTTTGGCAAACTTCAGCGGAGGGGCTCCCACGTTCGACGACACCACCCGGTTCCGCCCTTGGTGCTTCGCGTGATACAAGTTCTTGTCAGCGACTTCCAACCACTGTTCCGGCGTCAACTCGCACGCCGCTCCATCCGTCCCGGCAAGCCCGATCGATACCGTCACAGGTGCGTCCGGATGCCGCGCCCAGCGTATCGCCCCGATCGTCGTGCGGATCCGATCCGCAACGATCGCTCCTTCGGCATCACCCGTGTTTCCAAGGATCACCACGAACTCTTCCCCGCCGTACCGGCACACCACGTCGGTCGTCCGCGATTCCTGCTGGAGTGTCTGCGCAATCTGCTGCAACACTTCATCTCCCGCCGGGTGCCCGTAGGTGTCGTTGATCCGTTTGAAGTGGTCCGCGTCCACCATCATGAGTGAGAGCGGAGTCTTGTACCTCGTGTGTTCCGCGACCCGCTCGGCCCACCTTTTATTGAACGCCGCACGGTTCGCAAGCCCGGTCAGCCCGTCCACTTCCGCTCGTTCAGCGAGCAGTTTGAGCAGCCGGTCCAGCCTCAGCGCGGCCCGCAGCCTCGCACGCAG
Organism: Phycisphaerales bacterium; assembly: GCA_041742635.1. Taxonomy (GTDB): domain Bacteria; phylum Planctomycetota; class Phycisphaerae; order Phycisphaerales; family UBA1924; genus JTS-AC122. The sequence continues at coordinate 5,306 of JBGSIF010000345.1, read as the reverse complement.
TTCCGCCAGGTCGCACGGCTTGGTCACATAATCCACCGCGCCCAAATCAAACGCCGTTACTTTATCCTCCGACCCCCCTCGCCCGGTCAGCACGATCACAGGCACATGCAGCGTCGCGGGATTATCCTTCAGTGTTCGCAGCACCTCGAAGCCGTCGACTCCCGGCATCTCCAGGTCCAGCAGAATGACCGCGGGGGGATTCGCCTTAGCGAGTTCGATCGCTTCGCGCCCACTCAGGCATGTGGTCAACGAAATATGCTCGTGCTTCAATCGCGCCTGAAGCAACCGATGAACGATCACCGAGTCATCGACGAGCAATACGGCCGGCTTAGTAGCGTCTTGGAGCACGGGTAATGTGGTCCTTTCTTCCTGTTGTGCGGTACACATCGGCTTATCCACCATCGAAGAAGGCGCCTGCATTTCCTGTCTCCCGAGCCACTCACGACACACGATTGCACATGTCGATCAACTCATTCAACTGTGCCCGGATCTGATCCAGACTCGTCGCCTGCGTGCTCGACGCGAGCCGGTTCAGACTGCTTTCCAGTTTCCCTGCTACCTCGCCTAATTCCGGATACCCGTACCCCCCGCCTGCACCCTTCAGTTGGTGCGCCACTCGTTTCACCAGGTCAAACTCGCTTGCACGCCACGACTGCTCGAGTTGCTCCACCCGTTCGGGCATTTCCTGCACGAACATCCCGATGATCTCCTGCATATCAGGATCATCCGCAAACATGCTCACGATCGGTGCGGCTTGCGGTTCTTTCTCTGGGCCGGTCGGCATGGGGCAAATCCTCCGATCATCCGATCGGCCTTTCCGCCGTCACAGTTAAGCCGTGCGGGTTCCTCCACCGGCGAATTCTGATTTAGCCGTTCACACCTCTTGTCCACTCCTGCCGGCACTGCGCATCAACCGCCACCCCGCCTGCCAACTCGCACTTCACCCGCACATTCTGCGCTTCCACGCCGTTATCAGTTTCACCCCCCTCTCAATCAACCCTGTCGTCCGTCTCGCTCACGCATACCCGTACTCTCACTCGATGACACAACCCACCCAATCCATCGCACTTCTTAGACAGCCCGCCCCTCCGCTCCTGCTTCCCAACCATCTTAATGTACCGATCGACCTGGATTCGTTCCGCGGTCGTTCGGCCGTGGTTGTTTACTTCTACCCCAAAGCCGGCACGGCTGGTTGTACCACTCAGGCCTGCGCGTTCAGGGACGAATACGAGGCCTTCCGCGACCTCGGTGCCGAGGTCATCGGTGTCAGTTCAGATTCCGTCGATGAACTCCGGGCCTTCGCCGCGTCGAACCGGCTCCCGTTTATTCTGCTCAGTGATGAACACAGCCACGCTCGCCGCTCCTGGGGCGTTCCGAACGACCTCTGGCTCTTGCCCGGCAGGGTCACGTACATCATCGACCGCGCCGGCATCGTGCGCCATATCTTCCGATCGGCGATTCATATGCGCAAGCACATCGACGTCGCCGCGAACTTCCTGCGCGAGATCGCCCACGAGCACCCATAACCTTCTTCTCTCACTCGGCACGATCGCGCAGGCCGGCCACCTTCATCGGCAGTCCGAACAAATCGATGAACCCGCGCGCCGCCGTCACGTCGTACCCATCCATGGCGAACGATGCGAGTTTCGGGTCGTACAACGACCGCTCGCTCACCGCGCTCACCGCCCGGCATCGCCCCTTGTGCAGTTCCAGCGTCACCGTTCCATTCACATTCTTCTGCGTTTCGTCAACGAACGCCTGCATCGCCTCTCGCAGCGGATGGAACCACTGCCCGTAGTACACAATCTCGGCGTACCGCAGCGCGACCTGCTGCTTGAAGTGCAGCGTATCACGCTCGATCGTGAGTTGTTCCAGCGCCTTGTGCGCTTCGTACAGGATCGTCCCGCCCGGCGTTTCGTAGGCGCCGCGCGACTTCATCCCCACCAGCCGGTTCTCGACCATCACGATCTGCCCCACGGCGTGCCGCCCGCCGATCTCGTTGAGTTTCTCGATGACCTCGTGCCCCGCCATCTCTTTTCCATTCACCCCGACAGGGTTCCCACGCCGGAACTCGACTTTCACCGACTCCGTTGTCATCGGCGTGTTCACCATCGCCGCCGTCATCAGCCATACCCGATCACTCACCGACTGATCCGGATGCTCGATCTCGGCCCCCTCGTGCGAGCAGTGCCACAGATTCCGGTCCCGCGAGTAGATCTTCTCCTTGCTCTGCTGGATCGGCACGCCCTTCTTGTGGGCGTAGTCCACCGCCGCCTCGCGGCTCGTCAACTCGAACGCCGGATCCTTCCACGGCGCGATGATCTTCAAGTCTGGCGCGAGAGCCATGTACGTCAGTTCGAACCGCACCTGATCGTTCCCTTTTCCCGTCGCGCCGTGCGACACCGCATCCGCCCCTGTCTTGCGTGCCGCCTCCACCTGCCCCTTGGCGATCAGTGGCCGCGCGATCGATGTCCCCAGCAAATAGTCCTGCTCGTAGATCGCGTGCGCACGCAACATGGGGAAGCAGTACTGCTCGGCGAACTCACGGCGGAGGTCTTCGACGATGAACTCGTCGGCACCCGACTTGCAAGCCTTGGCCTCGATCCCATCGAGTTCGCCCTCGCCTTGTCCGAGGTCCGCCGCATACGCGACCAACTTCACGCCCGGATATCGGTCCTTCAGCCACGGCAGGATAACCGACGTGTCGAGGCCCCCAGAATAAGCGAGGACAATTTTCTTGGGTGTTGGCGAGTTCTTGACGCTGGCAGCATTTGTGATTGGCATGGCGTGGATACTATAGAAGCGCGGCATTCAGCATGTCGATTTCTTGTACGTCGAAACGAGGCCCGTATGAACACCATCACGCCGGTTCAGTCGGTGCCCAACTCGCGTGAGCACCGCGAGTTGATCCCCGCGGATAGCCCCCTCGCCCCGTTCATCTGGATAAACCCCGGCCGGATGAGCGGCACGCCCTGCTTCAAAGACACCCGCGTCCCGGTTCAAACCCTGTTTGATTACCTCGGTGCGGGCGATTCACTGGACGATTTTCTGATCGGATTTCCGAACGTCTCACGTGACCACGCCGTTTCCGTCATCCACCTCGCGTCGCTCGGGCTCTTGCACGGACTTCGTAACCTGTGAAGATCCTGCTGGACAACTGCGTCGATGCTCGGGTCGCTCGACTCCTCACCGGGCACGAGGTTCGTACCGCGGTCGAAACCGGCTGGGAACGCCTCCAGAACGGCGAACTCCTTGATGCCGCCTCCAATCACTTTGACGTCTTCGTCACGGTCGACAAAAACATCCCCTACCAGCACTCGCTCGATCGCGCTCGGATTTCGATCCTAGAACTCAACACACGTCTGAGCCGATATCACGAGTTTGTTGAACTGACTCCATGCCTTCCACAAGCGATCGAACACACCCGGACACATCGATTTGTGAGTATCCGCGCCGGGTGCACGATCGAACTACTTGCACCCATCCGTACAGGTACACCATGAACACCGCACACCCGCTTCCATTGTGTTTCAACCGCCTAGTCGCCGCGGCTGCGGTGTTCGCTCTCGCCTCCTCGGCCGCCCACGCCCAACTCCGCGTCGCCCAGTGGAACGTCACCAACTACTCCAGCGGCCGCGCCGCCGAGTTCCGCTCCGCCATCTACGACTCCTTCGCCGGTCGCTCCATGAATCCCGATGTCATTATCGCGCAGGAAATAGTCAGCGCCGCCGGCGCGGTCAACTTCCGCAACCTCCTCAACACCTACCCCGGCGGCCCCACCGACTGGCAGTTCGCCACCTTCATCGATTTCCCCGCTGACACCGACAACGCCCTCTTCTACCGCTCCAGCAAACTCACCTTCATCGATGTCGTCACCCTCGACGCGGGCACCGGCTCCGGCGCGGGCCAACCCCCGCGCCCCAACGAGCGCTACCGCGTCCGCCTCGCCGGATTCAATGCCCCCAGCACCGAACTCTACCTCTACGCCGCTCACATGAAAGCCGGCGACACCACCGCCGATCGCAACCGCCGCACACCCGAGGCCCAGCGTCTTCGTAACGACACGCAGACCCTCCCCGCCGGCTCTCACTTCATCCTCGGCGGCGACTTCAACACCCAATCCTGGACCGAACCCGCCTACCAACTCATGGTCCAGCCCGGCTCCTTCCCCGCCGGCCGCTTCATCGACCCCATCAAGTCACCGGGTGCCGTCACCACCCCCGGCAGTTGGAACGGCAACAACGCCTACCGCTTCATCCACACCCAAGACCCCGCCACATGCGACGCCGCCTGCGGCGCAGGCTGTAACGGCGGCGGCATGGACGACCGCCACGACCAGATCCTCATCTCTTCCCTCCTCGCCGACGGAAACGCTCTCGACTACATCGGCAACGTCAACCTCACCTATTCCACCTCCACCTGGAACGACCCCAACCACTCCTACCGCGCCTGGGGCAACGACGGCTCTTCCTTCAACTGCCGCCTCAACACCACCTCCAACGCGATGGTCGGCAACACCATCGCACAGGCACTCGTCGCTTCGGCCAGTGGACAGGGACACCTCCCCATCATGTTGGACCTCCAAGTTCCCGCTAAGATCGCCGCCAACTCCTTCGTCGATTTCGGCACCGTTACCGTCGGCGATATCGCAACACGCACCCTCAATGTCTCCAACGCCACCAGCGTCCCCCTCTGGAGCCGCGCTGGCAATGGCACAGGTATCGACGACCTCGATTACACCCTCACTGCCTCTTCCGGCTTTACCGCCCCCGCCGGCGCGTTCAGTGCCCAGGCCGGCCTCGTCGGCAACCTCCACACCCTCACCATGTCCACCGCCACCCCGGGCCTGCGTGTCGGCACCGTCACCATCACTTCCGACGATCCCGATCAACCCACCCGCGTCATCACCCTCGTCGGCACCGTCGAAGAACCCGTCTGCCCCTGCGACTGGGACCAGAACGGCGAACTCGGCTCCCAAGACTTCTTTGATTTCATCGCCGACTTCTTCGCCGGTTCCGCCGACTTCAACAACTCCGGCGACACCACCTCCCAAGACTTCTTCGACTTCCTCACCTGCTTCCTCGGCGGGTGCTGATCCGACGTCAGCCGTCATGTCGTGAATGAGGGCGGGTGGCCCCGGCGTCTCGACGTGCCACCGAAGTCGTGACTGAAACTATGGAGTGTGCCTCCTGGGGAACGATGACGGGATCGTTGTTGGAACGTCCCACGGACCCACAGGAGGCAACACATGCTCACGGTAGGACTTGACGTGCATAGTCGGCGGAGCGAGATCTGCGTGCTGGACT